>CAZBXS010000218.1:0-1509 GCA_964495955.1 uncultured Faecalibacterium sp. | reverse complement strand
GGTCTCGAATCAATGACCTTGCTTTCGGTATAACCGCAAAACGGACACTTCATATTTTACACTCCTATCTGTTTCGATTTTATTTTATTCCTTCCTCGTCAAAGAGGAATGTTGTCTCAAGGGCAAGTTTTACGCCTGTCTCGATAGCGGCAAGGCTGAGGTTGTCTTCCGTATCAAGTCTCGTGTGGTAGTAACGTGCAGGTGAGGGATCCATAGCGGTAACGGTTGTTGCACGGATACCTGCCTGGCTCATTGCGGCGGCGTCGGTAGAACCGAGTTCGATAGCACCTATGGGAAGTTCGAGATCCATGAGTTTTGCGGCTCTTTGGACAAGTTCGGCTGTCTGCCTGTCGTTCTTTACAACGCCGGTCATGTCTTTGTCGTACGCTTTGATAAATTCGAGTTCTCTGATTGTATCGAATCCGACAAATATAGTTTCGGTACCGTCGTTTTTGTACTCCTCGGCGTGTGCTTTTGCGAAAGCTTTCGAGCCTCTCAAACCGGCTTCTTCACCGCCGGCACAAAGTACGACAACTTCGGTGTTTTCAAATCTGATGTCATTGTCCGAAAGGAACTTCGCTACCGACATTGCAATAAATGTACCTGTAAGGTCATCGTTAGCGCCCATGACGGGTCTTTTGTAGTTGCAAAATCCGATGGCGGCTATAAGTACGGGAACGGCAACATATGTGACAACGGCTATAACTTTGAAAGCAACATGCACATCGCTTGCCCAAAGATTTTCACCCATGGGAGCTTTGTATACTACCATGTACGCAATTGATGAAGCCAAGCCGACAACTATGTCGATTATCGCAGTGAGAATTATAACAAATACGGCAGGTCTTCCGCCGTGATAAGTATATGTCCATTCATACGCCGAATCGGTGTGACCGGAGATTATAATTCTCTTTTTCGTCTCACCGCTCGCCTTGCGAACACCTACAACGTTGCCCGAAGTTTTTTTCGGGAAGAAGACATCAAGTACGGGTTTATAAAAAATAAATTCCGCAAGAATGAAAAACAGAGTTACAACACAGCACGCAAGTGCTACGACCGCCATACCGAGTGACAAAAACAGCGTCGAGAGTAAGAGCAAGATCGCACCTATCGGTACCCAAGACATAAACGCCTTGTCACTGCATTTGTATTCTTCTCTGACAGCCGAATCGCAATATTTCGTCAGGTCGTTGAGCATATACTCCTGAGCCTGTTTTTCGCTTTCGCTGCCTACCGGACGGGGGCCTGTTTTTTTGCAGAGGATCTTAATGCTTTTGTACACATAGTTTGCGTACTCACGCACCTTCTGCGGATATCTTTCAATACTTTCCTGAGCTTTCATTTAATGAAACTCTCCTTTCGTTTATTGCCATACTATTATACATTGAACGAATGTGAATTTCAATAGCTTTGAGATGTTTATTTTCGGTTTCGCTTTGGCGTGCGCAGTAGCAAAGCGAGTGCACGCACGAAAAACAGGGGCTCGATGCCCCTGTTTTTCGTCGGAAA
>CAZBXS010000217.1:0-1519 GCA_964495955.1 uncultured Faecalibacterium sp. | reverse complement strand
ATTTTCACAATACACCGACCTTTTCATCGAATGCAATCGGTTCGATGTGTGAGAATCGGCGGTTGGGTTGTAGGAAGTAGCTTGCAGGCTGTTTAGACGGCAAGTGGGATAATTATTTGGATACTAACAAAAAACCAAGGGTTCAATTATCCAGAGGCGAACATAATGAGCGAATTAATCTTTGGTATTTTGTTAAAAACGCCTATTTGGCTTATGCTGTGTGAATTTATATTAAAAGAAAATCCTAATTTTAAAAGAGCATATATTTCCGCTGTATTATTAGTAATAATTTATACTTTGGTTGGCTTTCATAATATATTTTTAGCTATAAAGAATATATCTTTAGTCGTTGTTTTAATATTTTTAGCAATTGTTTTGCAAAAATTAAAAAAGATCTAGAAATGTTATCAGCCTTGTTGAAAAAGCAATTGCATAAGGAGATGTTTCTTCGCCACCTGTACTTTTAGTGTTCTTATGCTTACAACGAAGACGACATCAGAACCGCAAAAACTGTTGGCTGAGTAAAAACATTCTCCTACTACCTTGACGTAACAAATATCATAGAAAACCCCCGAAGGCATCAGCTTTCGGGGGTTTAACTTTGCTCTGTAAATAGTAGCCGGCGGTTGCTTTCTCTGAAATTTCACTTCCTAAATCTCCACTTATACCGCAAAAAGTCGCTTATCATCGCTATGAATTCGGAGTTTGTCGGCTTGCCACGGCTGCTTTGTATCGTATAGCCGAAGTATGAGTTCAGCACATCAACGTCCCCTCGATCCCATGCGACCTCGATTGCGTGCCGTATCGCTCTTTCGACCCTCGATGACGTTGTCCCGTACTTCTTAGCAACCGTCGGGTACAGAACTTTCGTCACCGAGTGTATCAGTTCGGAATTTTCCGCAACCATTGCGATCGCCGTCCGTAAGTATTCGTAGCCTTTGATGTGCGCCGGTACGCCGATTTGGTGCAAAATGTCCGAAATTGTCATCTCGATGTCGTTTTCGTCGTTTGTACCTGTTAGTATGTACGAATTTTCATCATCGTTCCACTGTGCGATTTGCTCGATACGCTCGATCATATTCGCAATATCGAACGGTTTCAAGAAGCAATAATCCGCACCTGCATACATGAGCTCCTGTAGCAATTTCGTGCTGTTGCTTGAACTGATAATCATCACTCTGGGACGATTTTCGAAGGTCATTTCGCACAGCTTTTGAAGTACTCCGAGAGCGTCAATCTGCTGTAAAAAGGCGTCCATGAGCAGTACATCGGCGTGCTCGGTTTTAACTTTTTCGAGTACGGAAAGTCCGTTCTTCTCCGTTGTGACTACGTTGTGTCCACATTCTTCGAGTAGCATTTTGCACTCTGTTGCAAATGTACCGTTGTCCTCGGCTAAGATGATTTTTAAACATTTCTCGCATTTAGGCAAGTTATCACGCCTGAGCGCTCCCTCACTTTTGTGCGTTTTCTCACGCACAAATGAGGTGTACTTTCCACTCGTACCGCCTGTTTCGCACAG
>CAZBXS010000216.1:0-1582 GCA_964495955.1 uncultured Faecalibacterium sp. | reverse complement strand
TACTTTTGCTCTGTACACATCGACATACGAGCTTATCAAAGCACCCATAATAAGTGTCGGCTCGGTCTTTCTGAAAAAGAGTATGTCAAGCATTTCGTACGCTTTTTCAAAATTACCTAAGAGCAGATATTTCGAAAGGCTGAAAGTTGTCGCTTCAAGAGACTTTACAGCCACTGCGTCTACCGACTTTTTCGTCACTTCGCCCGTACCCGTGAAAAAGCAAACCTTGTCAAGTTCGTTCAAAAGTACCGTCATGTCGTCGCCGACAACGGATATCAAATATTTTGCCGTATCCGATGACATGGTGCATTCACGTTTTTGTGCACCTGCGACGAGAATTTTTACAAGTTCCTGCTGAGTTTTCTTTGAAAGATTTACACAGCTGCCTTTTTTCGATATGATACTTATTATTTCCGCCCATTTTTTATCTTTTCTGTCAACTTGTTCGGTGTCCTGCCAAAAGATAAGTATTGTTGTTTCGGGTACATCGCTTATAAGTTCGATAAGTTTTGAATATTCCGTCGCATTCAGCTTATTAAGTGCCATATCGTTGACTAAAGTTACACTGTATTCGTCCATCATAGGCAATGCTTCGCAACACTCGGCTATCATGTCGAGTGTTGCGTCTTTTCCGTCAACTGTATGAAGATTAAAAGTTTTGAAGCTTTCGTCGACCGTTTTATCTATAATGCGGTTAATATACAGCTGTTTTAAATAGCTTTCTTCGCCGTAAAAAAGATAAATGTTCGAATATTCCTTGCTTCTTATCTGTACCTTTAAAGCGTTTTCGTCAATTATTGCCATTACTTAATGAAAAGAGGAAGCTCCTGTAAGAATATGATATCGTCTCTCTTTGCGGCGTCGCCCTCGGCGAGGATAGCCGCTTTTCCGACAATCTCGGCGTTGAATTTTTCGACAAGAGCTATAACGGCAAGAAGTGACTCACCTGTGCTGATAACGTCGTCGACGATGAGGACTTTCTTTCCTCTCATCTGTTCGCCCTCAAGTCCGTCGAGATATACTGTCTGAAGTGCGTCTGTCGTTATCGAGCGAACGTGGACGGACACGGGATCCTTCATATAAAGCTTAGCACCCTTACGGCAGATGAAATAGGGCTTTCCGCTCTGCTTTGCCATTTCGTAGGCAAGGGGTATGCCCTTAGCTTCGGGCGATACGATATAGTCAAATTCGGGGCATTTTTTCAAAAGTTCCGTAGCCGATGTGACAGTCATTTCGACGTCGCCGAAAATAACGAATGCGGCGATATCGAGTTTGTCGTTTACGGGGCAAATGGGGAGGTCTCTTTCAAGACCGGCAATGTTAATTTTGTAAGTGTTCATTTTCTTTCCTCCGATGTTAGATGTACCTTTTACTTATTACCTATTACTTATTACTTCATTTTAGCCCGGCGGCCAAGTCATATCTCTTCCGCCGAGTACATGGAAGTGAAGATGTTTTACGGACTGTTGACCTCTTTCGCCGATGTTGCTAACTACTCTGAATCCTTCGTCCAAGTTTTCCTGTTTGGCTATCTTCGCAATTATCTCGAAAATGTGAGCTACAACGGCGCTGTTGGTCTCAT
>CAZBXS010000215.1:0-1618 GCA_964495955.1 uncultured Faecalibacterium sp. | reverse complement strand
TTAAGACGAAAAATATGATACAATATATTGAATGTAATAAAATGTCGATTTTTCGGCTTTTTACCTTTACACTAAGCGTTGCCCACAGCGAAAAATACAGTACGGATATGTTTTGATTGCATAACTCATATGCAGTTTTAATACTTTACAAATCCTGTATTTTCGGTAAAATATAAGAGTTAATGTGGGGAAATGCGGTCAAATCAAAAAATGACTGAACAGGAGAAAATTTATGAAGATTACTATTTGTATCGGCAGTTCCTGCCACATCAAAGGTTCACGCCAAGTCGTTGCTCAGTTTCAGGAATTGATAAGTGAACATTCACTCGAAGACAAAATCGAACTTTCGGGCGCATTTTGCATGAACAACTGCCAAAAGGGTGTATGCGTGACGGTTGACGACGAACTTTATTCCGTATCGCCCGAAACCGTCGGAGAATTTTTCGAAAACACCGTTCTTAAAAAGTTAGGTTAAATTTTAAGGGAGGGAAGAAAGTGACCAATTGTTTAACGCTTAAAAAATCGAACTGTAAAAACTGCTACAAGTGCATAAGACACTGCCCGGTTAAATCAATAAGATTTTCGGGCAACCAAGCATATATAATCGGAAATGAGTGTATACTTTGCGGTCACTGCTTCGTTGTCTGTCCGCAAAATGCGAAAGAAATCGTTGACGAAACCGAAAAAGTAAAAGTACTGCTTCAAAGCGGAGATCCGGTAATAGTCAGCCTTGCACCGTCGTTTGTCGCAAATTACGATAATGTCGGCATCGGTGCAATGAGAACCGCACTTAAAAAGCTCGGATTTTACGATGTTGAAGAAACGGCAATCGGTGCAACAATAGTCAAATCCGAATATGAAAAAATACTTTCCGACGGGACAAGAGACGTACTTATATCCTCGTGCTGTCATTCGGTGAATTTGCTTATTCAAAAGTACTTCCCGTCGCTGATAAACGACCTTGCGGACGTTCTCTCACCTATGCAGGCTCACTGCAAAGATATAAAACTCAGATATCCTAACGCAAAAACCGTATTTATCGGCCCGTGCGTCGCCAAAAAAGATGAAGCGTCTTATTACGAAGGCTTTGCCGACGCCGTACTTACTTATGATGAACTGACGAATTGGTTTAAGGAAGAAAATGTCGACCTCGAACAGATTTCGGACAGCGAGCCGAACTCACTTGCGAGATTTTTCCCGACTACCGGCGGCGTACTTAAAACTATGACAGAACGCAACCCGAAGTACACCTATATGGCAATCGACGGCGTTGAAAACTGTATACAGGCTCTCAGAGATATCGAAAGCGGAAAAGTACACAACTGCTTTATCGAAATGTCGGCTTGCGTTGGCAGCTGTATCGGCGGTCCCGTTATGGAAAAATTCCACCACAGTTCACCGGTCAGAGATTACGTGACTGTTGCCGAATTTGCCGGTAAAGACGACTTCAAAGTCGAACAGCCCGACAGTCTGTCTCTTCAAAAGACATTTATTCCGATTGAACTCAGACGCCAAATACCCAGCGAAAGCGAAATCAGAGATATATTAAGACAAATGGGCAAAATGAAACCGTCGGACGAGCTTAACTGCGGTTCGTGCGGATATGATACCTGCCGAG
>CAZBXS010000214.1:0-1658 GCA_964495955.1 uncultured Faecalibacterium sp. | reverse complement strand
ATATAGCTTCTCCCTCACGGTCAGGGTCAGTTGCGAGATAGACATATTCGCTTTCCGATACCTTAGCCTTGAGTTCCTTGACGAGCTTTTCCTTTCCCTTTACTACGGCGTATTTCGGCGCAAAATCATTTTTTACGTCGACACAAAGACGGGCTGCCGGAAGGTCACGCACGTGACCCATCGACGCCGTTACTTCGTACCCCGCACCGAGATAGTTTTTCAGAGTTTTCGCCTTTGAAGGCGACTCCACTATAACTAATTTTGACATATTATCACCTGTTATTTTAGTCTGTATTTATTCCCCGGCCCGCATTCGACAGCGCCCAAAACTTCCAGTTCCGACAAAGCAACAAGTACCAATCTTATAATCATTTGGGTTCTTTGGGCGATTTCGTCTATGGGTAATTGTTCATTTTCAAGCAGTTTATAAACTTCCTGCGCTTGAGGAGAGAGTGCAGATATATCTATGCTTGTTTTTTCTTCAGTCTCTTCCGTATTTTCGCTAATTTGTGTTATTTCGGCTGTTTCGCCGTGTTTCTTTTTTCTCACGGTTTTAGAGGACTTCTTTTTGTCGTTATCGGGTTTTCCGAACGGATAAACGGTCGAGCCGGCGAACATTTCCGTTTCGTACTTGCCGAAGTAGAAAGAGTCCCTGTTTTTTATCTCGTAGCCGTAAAGGCTGACTATGTCCGCACCGGAAAATACCACACGTCCGCCTTTTTTTACAAGTTCGTTAGCACCGTAAAAGTTTTCTCCACGTGCGTCACCCGAAACGACGAACAAGTCTCGGTTGTACTTCATAACTTCGTTCGCCGTATGAAGCGAACCGCTTTTTATGCCGGCTTCGACGACTAAAACGCCGTTACAAATTCCTGCGGTTATCCTGTTTCGGTCAACAAAGCCGAAGTTACCCGTTCTCAAGTACGGCGGAATTTCGCTCATAAGCAAGCCTTCTTCTGCGATTTGGTCTCTCAGCGGTCTGTTTTGCGGAAGATATGTGCTTTCCAAACCGCAACCGTGTATGGAAATGGTTTTTCCGCCTCTCTTGAGTGCCGCTATGTGAGCCGCAGAGTCAATTCCCAATGCTCCTCCGCTGACGACAACCGCACCGTTTTCGACCAAAGATATTGTCATCGAGTCCGCAACGTCTAACCCGTACTGAGACGGTTTTCTCGTTCCGACAACGCCCACCTTTATCCTCTCGTCGTCTAAAAGCGACAAATCGCCTTTGTAGTACAGCACAAGCGGAAACGGCGGTATCATTCTCAGCTTTTTCGGATATTCGGGCATGTCGGGCGTCAGGAGACTGTAACCGTCTCTTTGGCAATCTTCAAGTACCTGTTCGGCATAGCTCAAATCTTTTTGTAACAGCTTGTCGAGCTTTCTTTTTCCGAAAGCGTCGCAGGATCTTATCAAGTCGGCGTCGGCGTCGAATATTTCTTTCGGCGATGCGAATTCTTCGAAAATACATTCGACATTCGAAGCGAGGCTCAGTACGCTTTGTAACCAAACCCAATATATTTTGTCGACCAAGACGGTTCACTCCTTTCGTCCTTATCTCATCATTTCCCACATTACAAGTGCGGCAGCCATTGAAGCGTTCAGGCTTTCCGCCCTGCCCTTCATCTGTATCGTTACCTTTCGGCATAACGCCATTG
>CAZBXS010000213.1:0-1721 GCA_964495955.1 uncultured Faecalibacterium sp. | reverse complement strand
AGCCGTCCTTTGCTTTTACCTTGACGTACTCATCATCGGGATTGACGCAAAGTGCCACGTTACTGGGAAGTGTCCACGGAGTTGTTGTCCATGCAAGGAAGTATGCGTCCTCGCCTTTGACCTTAAATCTAACAACAGCCGAGCGTTCCTTGACGAGCTTGTAGCCCTGAGCGACTTCGTGAGATGAAAGCGGAGTTCCGCAACGTGGACAGTAGGGAACGATTTTAAAGCCTTTATATATAAGACCCTTTTCGTAGACTTGCTTGAGTGACCACCATACAGATTCGATATAGGAATTATGATAGGTAACATAGGGGTTATCCATATCCGCCCAGAAGCCGACGGTCGATGAGAAGTCCTCCCACATGCCTTTGTACTTCCAAACGCTTTCCTTACACTTGTCAATGAACGGTTCGAGACCGTAAGTCTCTATCTGTTCTTTTCCGTCAAGTCCGAGGAGCTTTTCAACTTCAAGCTCAACGGGCAAACCGTGAGTGTCCCAGCCGGCTTTACGGGGTACATATTCACCTTTCATCGTATGGTAACGGGGAATCATGTCTTTGATAACACGGGTCAAAACGTGGCCTATATGCGGCTTTCCGTTAGCTGTCGGCGGGCCGTCATAAAATACATAGGACGGGCCTTCGACTTGGCTCGTTTTTTCGAAGATTTTTTCGTCTTTCCAAAACTTCTCGATTTCTTTTTCTCTTTCGACGAAGTTTAGGTCTGTTGAAACCTTTTTATACATTAGATTTCCTCCTTCTCGGAAATATAAATTTTTTAAAATAAAAAGACCCGTCCGTAAACGGACAAGTCTTGCTTGTAACCACCTGTTTACACTGCACAGTTATGCACGCTTCTTTTAACGGTGAAGAACCGGCACAGCTTAGTTGCCGTTCACCTGTACAAAAAACAGGGTTCTTCGGCGTTCAGCCTGCGACTTGGGAGTGATTTTCGCCAAAGAGCTAATCGCATCGGGCTTTCACCGCCCCCGACTCGCTTGCCTTTCGCTCAAAGACTACTGTCTCCGTCATCGTCTTTCGTTTTATTTATAAGCATACCATTTATTATATTATCATATCGCAGAAAATAAGTCAACCGAAATTCGCAATAAATTCATATCTTCCCGAAAAAGCACACTAAAACGCCCTGCCTGATCGGCAGGGCGTACAGTTGCAACTGAATTTATAATATTTTGGCTACTTTACCAAATCTTCTTGCTGTCGATATCCTCTTTCGCCAGTACTTTGAAGTCTTCGACGCTCATTGAACCGATGTCGCCCTCGCCTCTCTTACGTACGGATACCGTGCCGTCGGCGGCTTCTTTATCGCCGACAACCAACATGTACGGAATTTTCTGAAGTTGAGCTTCACGCAGTTTGTAACCGAGCTTTTCGCTTCTTGAGTCGACTTCCGCTCTTATGCCGATACTTTCAAGCTGTTTTCTGACTTCGTCAGCGGCTTCGAAATGTCTGTCGGCTATCGGAAGAACGATAACCTGTCTCGGAGCGAGCCACAGCGGGAACGCACCTGCGAAATGCTCCGTGATAACGCCGATAAATCTCTCAATTGATCCGAGCACAACTCTGTGTATCATAACAGGTCTGTGCTTTTCGCCGTCGGGGCCCGTGTATTCAAGCTCAAATCTCTCAGGTAACTGCATATCAAGCTGAATTGTACCGCACTGCCATGTTCTGCCAAGCGAGTCGGAAAGGTGGAAG
>CAZBXS010000212.1:0-1725 GCA_964495955.1 uncultured Faecalibacterium sp. | reverse complement strand
ACTTCGCCAACGGCTTTAAGGATACGGTAGCCTATTTCGATATGTTCTTCAGAAAAGTACCCGACGGTGGCGGATTTGCTATCATGGCAGGTCTCGAACAAGTCGTAGAGTATCTCGAAAACCTCAGCTTTACACAGGAAGACATAGCCTTTTTCCGTCGCAGAGGTTTCCGTGAGGACTTTATAGAATATCTCGAAAACTTTAAATTCGAATGTGACGTCTGGGCAATTCCGGAGGGAACACCGATATTCCCCGGTGAACCTATAGTTAAGGTAAGAGGCCCCGTAATACAGGCGCAGATAATCGAAACTATGGTACTTTTAGCGATAAATCACCAAAGCCTTATCGCCACAAAAGCCAACAGAATAGTCCGTGCTGCCGAGGGAAGACCGATAATGGAATTCGGTTCACGCCGTGCGCAAGGCTTTGACGGAGCGATTTACGGCGCAAGAGCGGCATATATCGGCGGCTGTGCAGGAACAGCCTGCGTTATAGACGACAGAGACTTCGGCGTACCCGCACTGGGAACAATGGCGCACAGCTGGGTACAGCTTTTTGACGACGAATACGAGGCTTTTTGCGCATACGCTAACGAGTACCCCGACGATTGCACACTTCTCATAGACACCTATAACGTCCTTAAATCCGGACTTCCCAACGCTATAAGAGCGTTTAACGATGTCGTAGTCAAAAAAGGGTTCAGACCCAAGGGAGTACGAATTGACAGCGGTGATATAACCTACCTTTCGAAAAAATGCAGAGCGATGCTCGACGAAGCAGGTTTTCCCGACTGCAAGATCGTAGCCTCCAACTCGCTTGACGAATATATTATCAGAGACATGCTCGCACAGGGCGCTAAAATCGACTCGTTCGGTGTCGGCGAAAGGCTTATAACTGCGTCAGCCGCCCCTGTTTTCGGCGGTGTGTACAAAATAGTTGCCGTCGAAGAAAACGGTGAGATCGTACCGAGAATTAAGGTCAGCGAAAACGTCGCTAAGATAACAAATCCCTGTGCAAAAGAACTCTGGCGCCTGTACGACAACGTCACGGGAAAAGCACTTGCCGACGTAATAACGGTACAGGGTGAAGAGATCGACGACAGCCAAGACTACGAAATTTTTGACCCCGACTACACATGGAAGCGTAAACTCGTATATGATTTCCACGCCAAAAAGCTCCTCGAACCCGTTTTCGTCAAGGGCGAGCGTGTATATCCGCACTATGACATAGATACCGTCAAAAAGTACTGCGCCGACCAAGTCGACACCCTTTGGGACGAGGTCAAGCGTTTCGAAAATCCTCACAAGTACTATGTCGACCTCTCTCAAAAGCTCTGGGACGAAAAACACCGTCTCTTAGCGAAAGTCAGTGCCGATGCGAACTCTTGATTTTGTCGTACCGGCGGAGTATGACGAAAAGCAGTTACAGTCATTTCTAAGGGGCAAAGTCGGTCTGTCGCTCAGGCTGATGCGTTCTTTAAAGAGGGTCGAAAACGGAATACAAATAAACGGCAGTCACGCTCGAACCGTTGACATTATAAGTACAGGCGACACGGTTACGCTGAACATACCCTATACACAGGGGAGCGCAAAAGCTGTCGGCAACACTGAACTTGAAATCATCTATGAGGACGAAGATGTACTTGTAGTCAACAAACCTGCGATGCTACCCATTCACGAATCGCATAATCATCAGGGAGACACCCTCGCCAACGCCGTCGCTTTT
>CAZBXS010000211.1:0-1726 GCA_964495955.1 uncultured Faecalibacterium sp. | reverse complement strand
TATCTCACGATGAAGTCGTACACGGTAAGTGTTCGCTTATAAACAAAATGCCGGGTGAATACGAAGAAAAATTTGCCGGTGTACGCTCGTTTTTGGGGTACATGATGGCTCACCCCGGAAAGAAACTCATGTTCATGGGACAGGAGTTCGGTCAGTTTATAGAATGGAAGTACGACCAAGGCTTAGACTGGCTCTTACTCGATTACGAAAAGCACAGACAACTTCTTGAATACACCAAGACTATAAATAAAGTATACCTCAAGTACCCTGCGTTTTGGGAGATAGACTACAGCTGGGAGGGTTTCTCGTGGCTTGTCAGCGACGATAAAGACAACTCATGCCTTGCTTTCTTGAGAAAAGACAAAAAAGGCGATGAGGTAGTCGCCGTATGTAACCTCACCAACGTGTACAGGGAAGTGTATTCTTTCGGCGTTGACACTCCGGGTACTTATGAAGTCATTCTCAATTCCGACGATAAAAAATTCGGCGGAGAGGGCAGAGGCCCCAAGACAAGAGTGACAACAAAGAAAAAGCAGATGCACGGAAAAGACCAAAGCCTGACCCTATCCTTACCGCCAAACAGTGCAATATATTTGAGACTGAAAACGGCGAAAAAGGGAAAGAAGTAACTTGAAAATTCGAAATTCGAAATGCGAAGTTCGAAATGGTTGTACTTGTCAGTCTGCGGATAGCGGTCGGTTGCTACGTACCGTAACCGCACGCCGTAGGCGTGCGGGCGACGCACGACGCACCTCGAAGGCGTGCACCGTAGGTGCACAGGCTGAGACGGTGCACGAGGGCGTCGCCGGCTGTAGATAGTTGCCTTTAGATTTCGGTTGGCGTTCCCTGTAGGCGATTAGAGGCGACAAGCGGTGTTTCGTGAGAAGTGCAAAACGCTACAAAAAGCCTCCCTTACGGTTCGCTTCGCTCACAGGTAAGAAGTGATAAGTAATAGGTAAGAAGTGAAAGTCGGCACAGCGAGCGAAGCGAGCACTCGTCTCTCCTGTAGGGGAGATGTCACGACAAAGTCGTGACAGAGGGGTTTGGTATAGCAGGAACTAACTACAAGCCCACAAATCAAAGCACCGTTACATCGGGTGCGGGTGCCCCGCCCACAATTATTCATTATTCAATATTCATCATTCATTGTGAGCATAGCGAACATAAAGCTGGCTGAGGGATTGCGAACGCAGTAGCAACTACCCCAATATTTACAAACCACCAACTACAACAATTTCGAATTTCGAACTCCGAATTTCGAATTCAAAAAAAGGTATTCCGATGAAACAAAACAGTAAAGTCAAAAAGAGCCTGACCGTCGCACTTTGCGTTGTCGGTATCATAATAGGTCTGCTTTCGCTCAGAGCGGGACTGTCGGGCGTAAAAAATAAAAAAGCGAACAGCGAATATTTTTCGGACGCAATGCGTCTTATCGCTTACGAAGTCAACGAATACACCGAGACCGGAGACAAAAGCGTGTTCTCACGTGCCGGAACGGATCTTGCATACCTTTGTGAAAGAGGGTACGACGAGATAGCCGGTGACAATTCCGAACTGCTTGAAGAATTGGCGAAGTCTTTCACCTCGGACGAAGAAAAACTTCTCGAACACGCCGAACGGCTTGCGAATGTATTCGAACTTTTGGCGGACGATCCGACCGACGAATATGCCTATTCGCAAATACAAATAGTTTTAAACAGCATTTCATAATATAAGGAGGAATTTT
>CAZBXS010000210.1:0-1769 GCA_964495955.1 uncultured Faecalibacterium sp. | reverse complement strand
AACATATAGCTGTCTTCATCTTCTTCGTCGCTGATATATTCGCCCCAGTTATAGACGTTCAGCGTCGTACCTCTGAGTTCGGGTACATTGTAGTATTCTTCATTATCGAACGCAAAAGCACCAAAGGAAAACATTGAAATTAAAGTACAGGTGAGGGCAAACAGCATAAAAAGTTTTTTCATATTTCCGCCTCCCTGTTCGTCTCTCTCTTTGTCGCTTTCTTCTCGCTTCGTGCCTGTGCGACGTTGACAAGTATCAAAAGGAACAAAACCGCAACAAAAATTATCGTCGACAATGCGTACATGTCGGGTTTAACTCTCTTTTTGGTCATGGAGAAAATTCTGATTGGGAGCGTCTGGAATGACGGCCCTGTCGTAAAATAGCTTATAACAAAATCGTCAAGCGAGAGCGTGAACGCCATTATCGCACCCGAAACTATACCGGGCATTATACTCGGCATAACGACCTTGAAGAATGCTTTGACGGGTGTACAGCCAAGATCCATCGCCGCTTCCGGAAGGTGCGTATCAAGCTGTCTTAACTTCGGCATTACATTCAGTATGACATAGGGCAAGTTGAATGTAACGTGGGCAATGAGCATAGTCCAAAAGCCCAATACATTCGTCAAATCAAGCAGCTTTCCGACAAATACGAAAAGAAGCATCATTGAAATACCGGTAACAATTTCGGGGTTCATCATCGGTATGTTCGTGACTGTCATTACGGCGGATTTTACGTGTCTGTTTTTCATTGAATTTATACCGACAGCCGCCGCAGTGCCCATTACGGTTGAAATCAAAGCGGACGATACCGCAAGTATAAGCGTGTTGTAAAGTGCCTGAATTGACGCTTCGTCTTCAAGCAGTGCCTTGTACCACTTCAAAGAAAAACCGGTAAATACGCTTGTACTCGAACTTGCGTTAAACGAGTAGATGAACAGTACAAATATCGGTGCGTACAGAAACAAAAACACCAGCACCATATAAAATTTCGACAAGGGAGAAGTCTTTTTCTTCATGCCACAACACCTCCGCTATCTTCGTCGGTGAAACGGTTCATTATCGCCATGCACAGAATAATAAGTACCATCAACACAAGAGAAAGCGTCGCACCGAGGTTATAGTTATATGAAGTTTGGAACTGCATCTCGATAACGTCGCCGATCATGGCGAACGTACCGCCACCGAGTTTTTTCGAAATGTAAAAAGTCGAAACGGACGGAACAAAAACCATAGTGAAACCGGACGCAATACCGGGAAGTGAAAGCGGAAGAACAACTTTCGTAAGTACCGTAAATTTGCTTGCACCGAGGTCTTCGGCAGCCTCGATGAGAGAGTGGTTCATTTTCGACATTACGGTATAAAGCGGAAGTATCATATACGGCAAATAGTTATAAACCATACCGAGTATGACAGCGCCCGATGTATTTATCATATGTACCGGAGAAAGTCCTAATTTTTCTAAAAATGAGTTTATTATGCCCGTATCGGCAAGTATCGTCATCCACGAATATGTTCTGATAAGGAAGTTCATCCACATCGGAAGCATAACGAGCATCATAGTCATACGCTGAACGTTCGCCGAGCTGTTCGCCATTATGTACGCCAAAGGATAGGCGATGACGAGGGAAATTATAGTAGCCAAAAATCCGTACCAAATAGATCGCAAAAAAATGTACCGATAGTTTCCAAGCGTTTTGATATAGTCGAGCGTGAATTCGCCGCTCGAATTTGTGAATGCGTAATAAATGACGACCACAAGCGGAACTA
>CAZBXS010000209.1:0-1776 GCA_964495955.1 uncultured Faecalibacterium sp. | reverse complement strand
TTGCAAACTGGCTTGAAAACTGCTGGGGTATGAATGTTATCATGGATATGGAGACCATGATATCCTATCTCGAAATTGATACAGAAGACAAAGAACAGTCACTCAAAGACCTTGCAAAAACATATCAGCGCTCTATCATGAGAAAGCACACAAAGGGCGGATACAGAAACGTCGTAGACGAACTTTGGCGTATAGTCGAAGAATACAACGCCGATACAGTCATCATGTACGACCAAATATCCTGTAAGGGCATGGACGGCTTGACGGGTATTTTCGACGATCAGGCAAGAGAAAGAAACATCAACTTCATTTGGGTAAAACAGGATCTTATGGATCCCAGAACGATATCACGCCGTGACATGCGTGAACAGGTCAACAAATATATGCAAACAGTCTTGCAGGAAGAACCGCTCGATGCGTCACTTCTTGACTTCGAAGACGATTTAGCTTGGTAAGGAGATTGAAGTATGAAATATTTTGTCGGATGCGATGTAGGCTCTACATACACAAAATGCGTTATACTTAACGAAAAAGGCGAAATGGTTGCCAATGTCACCAACAGAAGCAAGATAAACCCAGTTCAAAGTGCACAGATAGCTCTTGACGATGCTGTAGCTCAGGTTGACGGTCTCAATTCAGCCGAACAGCTTTCATACCTTATCGGTACAGGTTACGGCAGAAATAAAGTTCCGTTCGCTGACGAAAACATATCGGAAATCAGCTGTCACGCTATGGGCGTTCACGTAACCAACCCCGAAGTTAAGGCGATCATAGATATCGGCGGACAGGACGTCAAGGGTATCTCGATCGACACCGACGGAACGGTCAAGAATTTCGCAATGAACGACAAATGTGCCGCCGGTACAGGCAGATTTTATGAAGCTATGGCGAATGCGTTCGAGATGAGCCTTCCCGAATTTTCGAAATTGTCACTTAGTGCGAAAAACACAATTCCCATTACGGCTCAGTGTACCGTTTTTGCCGAAAGCGAAGTTATTTCTCTTGTCGGCGAGGGCAAACCCATGGACGAAATCGCCGCAGGAATACAGCTTGCCGTAGCAAAAAGATGTTTCGTCATGGCTAAAAAGGCAGGCGCAACGGACAGCATAACCCTCACGGGCGGTTGCGCTAAAAACGACGGACTTAAAAAAGCTATCGAAAAGGTGCTTAAAATAAAAGTCGTCGAACTTTCGACCGACCCTCAGCTTATGGGTGCGCTCGGTGCGGCTGAATATGCCCGTCAAAAAGGCATGGCTAAGGAGAACTGATATGAAATTATTTTTGATAATTCTCGCAGTTATAGCGGCATTATTCGTTCTGACTTTCGTTATCTATTGGTTCAACCTCGATATGAAACTCGTGAGAAAAGTTTATGTCGCTCTCGGAAAACACTACGATAAAATGAAAAGGGATAAGAAACTCTGATGGAATTTTTCGACCCTCTTATTGAAAAAACGCTTTCCCTGATTGAAAGTACGGGTAAGAGAGAACATAACTTCGACCCTAATCTTTCATGGGAAGATGTCGGCTACAGACAGGTGATACTTCAAAGGGATACGGCTTTTGAGCTAAACGGAACGGGATTTTGTCTTGTTACCTCAAAAGATATCCCATTTAAGACAGTAATTATCGGAAAAGACTTGTCCGAAATAAAAAGCGATTGCCAATTCTCCCGTATCGCAGTTGTCAGTACAGACGACTGCGGTGACGGTCAGGAAGCGTACGACCTTATAAAAAAGATTGAATATGTCAAGTATAAATTTTTCCCCGACGGAT
>CAZBXS010000208.1:0-1835 GCA_964495955.1 uncultured Faecalibacterium sp. | reverse complement strand
CCTCCGTCACGACTTGCGTCGTGCCACCTCCCTCAAACATGAGGGAGGATTTGGGATGTTTTTTGGTTTGTACGTATTGTATTAAATCTGTTCTGCGTCTGTTTTACCCCTCTGTCAGCTACGCTGACATCTCCCCTACAGGAGAGACGAGATTTAATCTCTGCGTTTGCACTTGATTTCTGCACAAATTCGCTCTCGACTGGGGGTGTGGTTCGCTACGCTCACAGGTAAGAGATAAAAAGTAATAGGTAAGAAGTGACGGACGTAGTACAAACTAAACCCAATCCCACAAACCAACCCACACAGTCATTTCGAATTTCGAACTCCAAATTCCGAATTTTCACAAGTTTCGCATTCCGAATTCCGAATTTCGAATTCAATTAAACTTGCTCATAGCTGTTTCGAAGTCGCCGTCTAACATGTACTCTATCGCATCGCAGGCGTTGTCTACCGCTTGCCTTAAGCGCTTGGCTTCGTCTTTTGTGAATGTCGAAAGTACCCAATCGGCTAAATCGTAATCCGGGTGGGGTTTGGCTCCTACGCCTAATTTTATCCTCGGAAAATTGTCACTGCCTATGCAGGAAATTATGCTCTTGATACCGTTGTGACCGCCGGCAGAGCCTTTTCTTCTTATACGCAGTTTTCCTACGTCGAGGCTTATGTCGTCAAATACAACGATGACGTTTTCCGCAGGTATTTTGTAAAAATCGCACGCAGCTTTGACCGCTTCTCCGCTGAGGTTCATCATCGTGTTCGGCTTCATGACGAGACAGCGGTGATTTTTTATCCTCACTTCGCCCGTCAGTGCGTGGAATTTCAGCCTGTCGACCTTGAAATTGTACTTTTCCGAGAGGATATCGACAAAGAGAAATCCTGCGTTGTGTCTTGTGAATTCGTACTTTTTGCCGGGGTTGCCGAGACCGACTATGAGGTACTCGAAAGCCCCCTGTTTTTCCTTGAATTTTAAAATCATTATTCCATTCCCCTGTACGCTTTCTTTTTAAGCACCCAATTGGGTTTGTTCTGCTGTTTGGCTCTGGCTATCGCCAATGCGTTGTCGGGTACGTCTTCCGTTATAGTTGAGCCTGCCGCCGTGTAGCCGTATTCGCCTACAGTCACCGGAGCGACTAAGTTTGTGTTACAGCCGATAAAGCAGTGGTCTTTTATTGTCGTCCTGTGCTTTGTCTTACCGTTGAAGTTGACCGTCACGCAACCGCAGCCGAAATTTACGTGTTTTCCGACATCGCTGTCGCCGACATATGTCAGATGCGATACGCTTGTATTTTCATCAATGACGGAGTTTTTAACTTCGACGAAATTTCCGAGGTGTACCGAATTTTTGATTACCGTATTCGGTCTTATGTGTACAAACGGCCCTATGTTGCAATTGTCCATTACTTCGCCGTCGTAGCCCTGAAATGCGTTAAGATGTGTGTTTTTGCCGACCGTCATGTTATAAAGAAGACTGTTCGGGCCTATCACGCTGTTTTCTCCGACAGAGCTGTCGCCTATGATGATACTGCCGGAAAGTACAACCGCACCGGGTGCGATTTTCGCATTGTCACCGATGATGACGCCGTCCGTACAGGGAATTATTACCCCGTTTGCAAGTGAGTTTTTGATATTTTGAAGCCGTTTTTCTTCGCCCAAACTTTTAAGCTCGGCGATAACCTTTTCGTCCATAAACAGACCCCCTGTTATTTCTATTATTTTTAGTCTACTCTTTATTATGCCACAAACTTGCGACAGTTTCAAGTGGACGTGGGGAAAAAGTGGGGTGGGGTTGGGGAAAAATGATATGCACCCCAAAAGTTAGACACTTTTGGAGGTGCATA
>CAZBXS010000207.1:0-1841 GCA_964495955.1 uncultured Faecalibacterium sp. | reverse complement strand
TCGGCGAGGGCGAAGAAAATTATGTCGATATGCTCCACGACTTCTATGACGATTTTGAAGTCACGCTTAAAAAAGCAAAAGAAGAAATGCAGGGAGTTAAAATCAAGCTCCAAGAAGACCAGACGGATATCCCCTGTGAAAAATGCGGTCGCATGATGGTCATTAAGACGGGAAGATTCGGAAAGTTTTTAGCTTGTCCCGGATATCCCGAATGCAAGAATACAAAGCCACTTATACAGGAGACGGGTGCACTGTGTCCGAAATGCAACGGAAAAGTTATTACGAAAAAGAGCAAGAAAGGCTACACTTTCTTCGGCTGTGAAAACTGGCCCGAATGCGATTTCGCAACATGGGATAAGCCGACCGAGGAAAAATGCCCCAACTGCGGAAAGAGCCTTTTCAAAGGTAAAGGCGGTATGATAAGCTGTCTTGACGAAAAATGCGGTTACAGCGCAAAAGCCAAAAGAAAATCAAAAAAGGAAGAAGAATAATGCAAAGAACAGTCAAAGTTATCGGCGGAGGATTAGCAGGTGTCGAAGCGGCATGGCAGTTAGCCGAAAAAGGAATAAATGTCGAGCTTTATGAGATGAAGCCGGAAAAATATTCGCCTGCACACACTAAGTCTACGCTCGCCGAACTTGTCTGTTCGAATTCGCTGAAAGCTATGAGACTTGAATCGGCGGCAGGACTTTTAAAAGAAGAAATGCGCCGATTCGGGTCGATATGTATGAAAGCGGCTGACGAAAGCAAAGTTGACGCAGGAGGAGCCTTGGCGGTCGACAGAGACATTTTTTCAAACAAGATAACCCGGATGATAGAGTCTCACCCGAACATAACGCTCATACGAAAAGAAGTTACAAAAATTCCCGACGGCGATGTTGTCGTATGTGCAGGGCCTTTGGCGAGTGAAAGTTTGAGCGAAGATATAAAGAAAATCTGCGGTGACGGACTTTATTTTTTCGATGCCGCTGCGCCGATAGTGACATTCGACAGCGTAAACATGGAGAAAGCGTTTACCGCTTCGAGATACGACAGAGGCGGAGACGACGACTACATCAACTGCCCGATGAATAAGGAAGAGTACGAAAAGTTTTATTTCGAACTCATAAACGGCGAAAGTGCCGAGCTTCATTCGTTCGACAAAAGAAAAGACGTATATGAAGGCTGTATGCCCATTGAAGTTATGGCGTCAAGAGGAGCCGATACCATGCGTTTCGGGCCGCTGAAACCGGTCGGACTGAGAGATCCGAGAACAAACCACAGACCTTGGGCGGTTTTGCAACTTCGAAAAGAAAACGACGGCGGAACGCTTTATAATTTGGTAGGATTTCAAACTAACCTCAAGTTTTCCGAGCAAAAGCGAATTTTTTCTCTTATCCCTGCGCTTGAAAACGCCCAATTCGTTCGCTACGGCGTTATGCACAGAAATACGTTTATAAATTCGCCGACGCTTCTTAATTCCGATTTTTCTTTCCGTACAAGAGAAAATCTTTTCTTCGCCGGACAGATAACGGGCGTTGAGGGGTACATGGAGTCTGCTTCTTCGGGAATACTTGCCGGATTTAATATGGCAAGGCGTCTTGAGGGACTTGAAACGGTTACACTGCCCGATACGACTATGATGGGTGCACTTTCAAGATATATCAGCGACGAAAGCGTCAGAAATTTTCAGCCGATGGGCGCAAATTTCGGAGTACTTCCCCCGATAGAACCGCATATAAGAGATAAAAAAGAGAGATACAAAGCCCTCGCAGAAAGAGGAATACACGACCTTGAGGAATTTTTGGAAAAGATAAGGAGTGAATAAAGTGACAGAGCTTGAAAATAAATTAGGCTACAAA
>CAZBXS010000206.1:0-1855 GCA_964495955.1 uncultured Faecalibacterium sp. | reverse complement strand
ATAAACGAGACATCAACACTCGCAAAATCTATCTCATCGGGCACCGTTTCGTGCGTAACATATCTGAAATTGGTTCTTTCCAAGTTCACTACACGTTCATCGGTACGCAATTTCCAAGCAAGTTGCCCGTAGCCGACATCGATAGCATAGACTTTTTTTGCGCCGTGTTGG
Organism: uncultured Faecalibacterium sp.; assembly: GCA_964495955.1. GTDB lineage: Bacteria > Bacillota > Clostridia > Oscillospirales > Acutalibacteraceae > UBA6857. The sequence continues at coordinate 1,684 of CAZBXS010000206.1, read as the reverse complement.
AGCATACAGTCGGTAAATCCGCCCGTTGACGCACCGATATCCATACATATGCAGTTTTCGAGTTTTACGCCGAAAGAGTCGACTGCTTTTTGAAGTTTAAGTCCTCCCCTGCTGACGAACGGCATCTGTTTTCCTCTGACTTCGAGCTTGTCATCGGCTTTGACCGTTACACCGGCTTTTAGGGATTTTTGCCCGTTGACATATACTTGACCTGCCATTATATATGCTTTGGCTTTTTCTCGGCTTTCACACAAACCGCTGTCGACAAGTGCGACATCAAGCCTTAATTTTTCACTCATCTTTTTCAGCTCCGTTGATTGTATTTATCATGGATAAAGTGTCTAATTTGTACTTTTTGATCTGTTCCTCGACCGTCGCCTGTTCGACAAATCCACTGTCGATTGCGACAAGTTTATAAGTACCTTTAAATCCGTTTTCTATCAAAGACAGCGCAAGAGTTTCGCCTATACCGCCACACTTGACGCCTTCTTCGAAGAAGAAAACATGTTTAACTTTGAGAAGAATTCTCGTAACTTCTTCGCTGATAGGTTTAATTACATTGAGTTTTACGACCGCCGTATTTTCGAGTTTTTCCATCGCATCAACGGCGTTTTTGCTGATTCTTCCGTAAGTTACGATCACGTTATCCGAGTTTTCGGTATCGCCGTAAATATTGTAAAATTCGCCTTTGTACGTGGGAATTTCATCTATCACCGGCTCGGATCCTCTCGGATAGCGTATTGCGACAGGAACATCGTCCTCATAAACTGCGGCTCTTAAATCACTTTTAAGCTCGGCAAAATTCGCAGGCGCATATATTTTGAAATTCGGTATCGCATTCATGAAAGATACATCGAAAACGCCTTGGTGCGTCACGCCGTCTTCTCCGACAAATCCCGCTCTGTCTATAGCGAAAATGCAATGCACTCTTTGAAGCGAAATATCATGTATCAGCTGGTCATAGGCTCTTTGAAGAAACGTCGAATATACGGCAAACACGGGTATTTTTCCGTTTTTCGAAAGTCCGGAAGTGAATGTTACGGCGTGCTGTTCGGCGATACCGACATCGAAAAATCTTTCGGGATATTTCTGTGAGAATTTTTCAAGACCCGTACCTATTGACATTGCGGCGGTAACGGCACAAATCCTCTCGTCATTTTCGGCAATTTCACACAGTGTGTCGCCGAAAAACGACGAAAAATTATCGCCCGTGGAAATCGGTTCACCCGTTTCTATATCGAATTTCGCAATACCGTGAAACTCGCTCGGCATTTTTTCGGCGAAATCGTAGCCTTTTCCCTTGGTTGTGATGACATGAAGAAGAACAGGCCCGTTGATGTATTTCGCACCTTCAAGCGCCTGACACAACTGTTTTATGTTGTGCCCGTCAATAGGCCCCATGTAGCGAAAGCCGATGTCTTCGAAAAACGTACTTTTATTGTATATTTTATTTTTAAGCGATGTTTTAAGGTTGAATACCCACGCCGAAATGCGTTCGCCGACGAAAGGTATCCTATTAAGAGCTTTTTCCGTTCTCTGTTTGAGACGGAAGTATCTCGGATTTGTTCTTATAACGGCAAGATAACTTGCGAAAGCGCCGACATTTTCGGATATCGACATTTTGTTATCGTTGAGTATTACAATAAGTTTGCTTTTGGTTTTGCCGTCGTTATTGAGAGCTTCA
>CAZBXS010000205.1:0-1910 GCA_964495955.1 uncultured Faecalibacterium sp. | reverse complement strand
GTTATCACTGTCCGAAAAGGAGGTGATAGCTATGCCCATTATCATAACTGTACATATACTTAAGTATACAATAACAATTAGGATAAAAAGGAACAACCGCCACTCGGCAAAGTGACGGTTGTTTGTGATTATAAAATAAACATTCCGAAACGCTGACCGCTTTCAAACGGTCACCTTTCGACCAACCCCATTATACATCATGATATCCCGTTTTGTCAAGAACAAGACGGGATATTTTTATATGAGAAATCTAAAGTCTGAACGAACCCCTCAGTCTGCTTCGCAGACAGCTCCACTACAAGAGAGCCGAGACCGAATTTGCGCAGAAATCAAATACAAACGCAGAAACTAAATCTTGTCTCACCTATATGGGAGATGTCACGCAAAGCGTGATTGACGGGGTAAGTAAGTACAAAACCAACTACCCAAATGAGCACAAACCAACAAATACAATAATTTCGAATTCCGCATTCCGAATTTCGAATTTTCATATGTTCCGAATTTCCGAAAAAGTATTGCGAAATGTGAAGAATATTAAAAAATATAAAAATGCTTTTTCATTTCTTGACTAAATAAAAATACAGTATTACAATCGTCTTAGCTAAAAGCAAATTTAATTTTTTGGAGGTTATTGCAATGAAAAAGATTTTAGCTACTCTCATCGCAGCGTTAATGGCGTTCAGTATGCTCATTCCCGTTGCGGCAGTCAACGACGTAAATTATGCTGTTGACACTCTCAACATAAACGAGAGCGTTCCGGCGCAAACGATTTTCGAAACCTTCGGATTTTTGAAAACGATTTACAACGCCGTACACACACTCGTCCACACACTTTCCGAGATATTCGACTTCGACTGCCCGTTCTATCACGAGAAAGAAGACGCCGATGTACCCGACACGCCGGATACCCCCGATACACCGGACAACCCGGACGCTCCTGTAGATCCCGTAGACCCCAGCGAGCCTGTAGACGATGACAAGTACGACGCCATCGAAATCACAGCCGCAGAACTTGCCGAACTTCTCACAGGCGAAATCGTCGACAACTGCCTTACAGTCGAGCTTAACAACAACTACAAGGTAACTGACGAATGGACATCAATTTCATATCCCGTTGACACCTATCTTGTACTTCTCGAATCCTTCACATTCGAAGGAAACGGCCATGTTATAGCCGGTTTGACCGCTCCCCTGTTTGCAGGCAACGTAGCTCGCAACATCAAAATCAAAGACCTCACGATCGCCGATTCGAACATCGCTAACGGTTTCGAAAACGACTTAGGCAGAGGTGCTGTCGTAGCTTACGCTGACCATAATGTTACAAGCATTTCACTTGAAAACTGCGCTGTTAAAAACACAACAGTCAGTTCCGATATCAGTGCAGGCTCATTTGTAGGCTATGTAGCTCAGAACAATTCCGAATTCAAAAACTGCACCGCAAAGAATGTCACACTCAACGCAACGAAGAGTGCCGGCGGTATTGTAGGTCATTTCATGACAGACAAAAATAAGAGCCATGTAATCGAAAACTGCAAGGTTGAAAATTGCAACTTTGACGGCAAATATGCCGGTCAGATTATCGGTACTGCAAACGGCGACGGTGAACTTAACATCACAAGCTGCACCTTCACAGGTGACGCATGTGATCCCAACCGTGCTTTCGCTACCGTAACAGTTACTAACGACTGATTATAACTTACTCGCTTGAATTTTGATAGACCAAAAATGCATATTTATTAGACATTATGCAAAATATGTATAATTACTCCGGTCTGTACACAAGGCGTTTCGCTATGCGAAACGCCTTTTTGTTTTGGTTGGGTAGAACCGCACGCCGTAGGCGTGCGGGCGACGCACGACGCACCTCGAAGGCGCACACCGCAGGTGTGCTGTCTGAGACGGTGCACGAG
>CAZBXS010000204.1:0-1973 GCA_964495955.1 uncultured Faecalibacterium sp. | reverse complement strand
TAATTTACATTCGCAGAAAGTGAAAGTCAGCACCTTAAGGCTCCCTTGTGCAAAGGGAGCTGTCAGCCATAGGCTGACTGAGGGATTGCGGACGCAGATGTAATTACAAATAACACGCACAAACTAACAAGTACAATAATTTCGAATTCCGAACTTCGAATTTCGAATTTAACAAAAAGGAGCAATATAAAATGAACGAAATTTCACAGGCAAAAGAGCTTAAAGAAAAGCTCTTTCTCAAAAGACAGCACTGCTCAAAAACAATGAGCGACGAAGAAGTCGTACGTTGCGACGAGTTTTGCGAGGGATACAAAAAATTCCTCAATAACTCAAAATTAGAGCGTGACGCCGTCGAAGAAGCGGTAAAAGAAGCCGAAAGCAGAGGTTTCACCGAGTACGATAAAACCAAAAAGTACTCAGCCGGCGACAAAGTCTATCTCAACAACAGAGGTAAGGCGATAATCCTTTGCGTTTTCGGTACAGAAAGCCTTTCAAAAGGTGTCAAGATAGCAGCGGCTCACGTCGACTCGCCAAGGCTTGACTTAAAACCCAATCCGCTGTACGAAAGCGACGAAATAGCGCTTTTCAAGACCCACTATTACGGCGGTATCAAAAAGTATCAATGGACAGCAATTCCTCTTGCACTTCACGGAGCAATAGCTCTCTCGGACGGTACGGTCATAAGGGTCAACGTCGGCGAAGACGCAGGCGATCCGCAGTTCGTAGTCACAGACCTGTTACCGCACTTGGCATATGATCAGGTAAAAGAGCCTCTGGGTTCGGCGATAAAAGGCGAGGAGCTCAACATTCTTGTCGGAAGCCGTCCGTTCAAAGACGACAGCGAAAGCGAACTTGTAAAGCTCAACATTTTGAACATTCTCTTTGAAAAATACGGTATAACCGAAAGTGATTTCCTGTCCGCCGAACTTGCCATGGTACCTGCGTTTGAGGCACGTGACATCGGATTTGACAGGAGCATGATAGGCGCTTACGGTCACGACGACAGAGTTTGCGCTTATCCCGAAATGATGGCGATTTTCGATGCCGGTACACCCAAGTACACTTCTCTTTGCATCTTCGCCGATAAAGAGGAAGTCGGTTCTATCGGCAACACCGGTATGCGTTCGGCGTTTTTGAGATATTTTGTCGAAGATATCGCCGCATCGCAGGGCATTGACGGCAGAGACGTACTTTCGCACTCGGAGTGTCTCTCGGCTGATGTAAACGCCGCTTTTGACCCGACTTTCCCGTCGGTCAGCGAGAAGAACAATACCGCCTACATCAACCACGGTGCTGTTATTACCAAGTACACCGGTTCGAGAGGTAAGAGCGGATCGAATGACGCAAGCGCCGAGTTTGTCGGAAAGGTAAGAAGAATACTTGATGAAAACAACGTCGCATGGCAGACGGGCGAACTCGGAAAAGTCGACCAAGGCGGCGGCGGAACGGTTGCGCTTTACATTTCAAACCTCAATGTCGAAGTCGTCGACCTCGGCGTTCCCGTACTTTCAATGCACGCACCGTTCGAAGTCGTATCGAAGTTTGACGTATACATGACCTACAAGGCATGTCTTGCGTTCTTCACAGACGAAGCGTAAAACGGACGCACCGCAAGCTCGCTACGATTGCAATGCGAAATGAGTACTTGTCAGTCGGTGGACAGTGGGCTGTTTTCGCTAAACTGAAGTATGATTTAAGGCGTTTCGGCTTTGCCGAAACGCCTGTTTTTGTGGGAGTTTTTGTGTTTGTATTTGGTTCGCTACGCTCACAATGAATGATGAATATTGAATAATGAATAATTGTAGGCGGGACACCCGCACCCGATTGTAACATTGTTTCGTAGGAACTAAAAGTCAGCAAAGGTGTTTCGTGCGAAGCACGAAACACCCCAAATCCTCCCTCATGTCAGAGGGAGGTGGGCAGATTATAATATCAAGTGCAACAGTGAAAAAATAAATAGACTTCACAATAAC
>CAZBXS010000203.1:0-2010 GCA_964495955.1 uncultured Faecalibacterium sp. | reverse complement strand
CGTAGGACGAGAGATTTATTCCGACAAGTACAACTTCACAGTATCCTTTTTCGGCGACCGCCTCGACTTCGGCTTTGATGCTGTCTATGGGTTTTGAGCGAACTCTGCCACGTGACGTCGGGATAATGCAGTATGTGCAAAACCTGTTGCAACCGTCCTGTATCTTGATTATCGCCCTTGTCCTCTCGTCAAAACGGCTGATTGTACCGCCGACGAATTTGTCACCTTTTTCATGCTGTGCGACATTAAAAATGCGTTTTCCGTTTTTGGAGTACTCGTCAATGACTGCCGCAAGGGAAGAATTGTTGCGGTTGCCGATAACGATGTCCGCTTCAAGAAGATTTTCGGCATCTTCGGGATACGCCTGTGGCATACAGCCTGTGAGTATGACGAGTGCATTCGGGTTTGTACGCTTGAAACGTCTGACCGCTTGACGTGTCTTTTTGTCGGCGGTCGCAGTTACGGTACATGAATTTATAACGAAAATGTCGGCGTTCTCCGCTTCTTCCGTTATTTCGTACCCCTGTTTTTCAAGTTCTTCGCCCATCGCCTGTGTTTCGTATTGGTTGACTTTGCAACCGAGAGTGTAAAAATAGATTTTCATGTTTTCCCTCTTTTGAATGAAAGTACAAGTTGATTATATCGCATTTTTCGTTTATCTTCAAGACTTAGGCGTGAATTTATTGCGAATGATAGAACCCGAAAAAGCATACATATATAAAAAAGACTGTCGGAGGGAATGATATGAAAAAAGTTTTTAGCCTCGTTTTAGGATTGCTGATTGCCGTTTGTCTCACTTTTTCGTCGTATGCCGTAAATGATAGCGAAAACGGGAATATCACCGTAAAGGCGAAATCCGCCGTACTGATAGATGCGTCGAATTCGAACGTAATTTATAAGTACAACGAAAACGAAAAACTTCCGCCCGCATCGGTGACTAAGATAATGTCGCTTTTGCTCATAGCCGAAGCGGTCGATTCGGGGAAAATCAAACTTACGGACGAAGTCACTGCCTCGGCTGATGCGGCGTCTAAAGGCGGATCGCAGATATGGCTGAAAGAGGGCGAAAAAATGACGGTAGACGAACTTTTGAAAGCCGTAGCCATAGCAAGTGCAAATGACGCCTGCTGTGCGTTGGGAGAATATATCGCAGGAAGCGAAACGGCATTCGTCAACATGATGAACGAAAAAGCGAAAGAACTCGGAATGGAAAATACTCACTTTGAAAACTGTTCGGGACTTGACGACGACACGGTAAACCACTTGACCACGGCGTACGATATAGGTTTAATGTCGGTCGAACTTCTAAAGCACGAATTCATAAAAAATTACACGACCGTTTGGATGGATTCGCTCAGAGACGGAAAAACGGAACTTGTCAATACAAACAGGCTCGTCAGATTTTATAACGGTACTACCGGACTTAAAACGGGGACAACATCAAAAGCCGGGAAATGCCTCTCGGCGTCAGCCGAAAGAGACGGACTGCACTTAGTTGCGGTCGTACTGGGCAGTGAAACGAGCGACGACAGATTTGAAAGCGCAAAGACGCTTTTAAACTACGGCTTTGCAAATTACGAGTCGGTGACTTTGAGCGTTGATAAAAATTTGATAACGGACGTGATGGTACTAAGAGGTCAACAGGAGAAAATTAAACCCGAATATGAGGAACTTAAAACGGTGACGCTTAAAAAAGGCGAGAAAGAGAAAATAGCTACCGAAATCGAGCTTTCGACCGACGCCGAAGCTCCGATAGAAAAAGGTCAAACCCTCGGAAGCATAAAATTTATGCTAAACGGCGAAACTATCAGCGAAGCGAAACTCTATTCGCCCATAGAAATCGCCAAAACGACCTTTTTAGATGTACTTGTAGGTATGCTTAAATCTCTTACAAGCTGAGAAATAGCGATTTTTCAGCAATATATACAATAAAAATATGTTAAATCCTGCAATTCTGTATGTGTTAAAATGATGTGACCCAATAAAAAAGAGAAGTAACCTCAAAATGTG
>CAZBXS010000202.1:0-2045 GCA_964495955.1 uncultured Faecalibacterium sp. | reverse complement strand
TACAACTAAAAAGTACTCCGATTTAGACGAAGCTCTTGAAAATGTAAAAGACGGAGACACTCTCAAGCTGTTAAAAGATATTACGATTGAAGGCAACGACACTTATTCTATAGATAAGTCAATCGTTTTCGATTTTAACGGACTGCATATCCGATCATCTGCTTGTGTTATCAGTGTTTCTGAAAACACAAGTGTAACTTTCACCGACTCGGTTTCGAATTCTATTTATTGCGGATGTAATCTCAAAACTTCCTCTAAGTGTACACTCGGAGCAGGCTTTTATGCATATATTGTACTTACCGATCAAGCTACAAGTGACGGTATAAAGCTCTCCGATCTTCTTCCCGAATGTGCCGTATACTACAAAAATTCAGGCACAATTGATACAGAAAATGAAACTTCATTAATCGCTGTCGACATAAAGCAGCACACGTCCAAAAACGGCTTTGAAGGACTTTGCACTGTTTGCGGTAAGTTCTACGGAACCGAGCTGAAACTCGGAGATAATGAGATTTCTAAGAACTATGCTCGTCAATGGCATGAAGACAAATATCTCTTAAAATTCGTTCCGGAAAAGACCGGCGCATATCTCATAAAAGGCTCAAAGACGACAGGCAAGTATTATTCACTCAATTCCTACGATGCCGATTTGAACGGTTTTAATGGAGACTACTCCGAAGCGTACGACCCCACTGACCAAAGCAACTATGATTATTACAAATACTTTAACCTTGATGCCGGGAAGACATATTATTTTTCTATCGCAACCTCCAGTAGTGAAACTGTAGATTCCACACTGACAATTTCGTTAGCGTGTGAACATTCCTCTACTACTCAAACCTGTAGAGGCTATCTTTGTGACAAATGCTCAAGATATTACGGTGAAAAAGGCGATCACCGTCTCAAAGAAGAACAGACCTGTTTAGGTTATCAGTGTAAAGACTGCTCAAACCACTACGGCGAAAAAGGCGAGCATGACCTCGGCACAGAACAGACCTGTTTGGGCTACAAGTGCGAATACTGTTATAATTATTACGGCGAAAAGGACGAAACAAAGCATACATGGGGTAAGTGGGGATATTGCAGCTTTTGCTACACATACTGTCCTAATTATGATGACCACAAGACTATGGACACCGATTGCTCGATTTGCGGTTATTCGAGATTCGAGGTCGAACTGATATCCGGCACTACAAGCAAAAAGTATGTCGACTTTGCCGCAGCCGCAACTGACGCTAAAGACGGAGACACAATCAAACTGCTCAAAGACACCTCACCGTTCGGCATTGATTACACTATCGAAAAAGCTATCATTTTCGACCTTAACGGACACTATTTTTATACTCCGGGCAGTGATTATGTCTATGTCGGTGCAAATGTAACATTCATCGATTCTTCAGAAGATAAAACCGGCTATTTGGGTTGGAACGTTTATGTGAATAGTCCTTGCAAATTCGAAAGTGGAAAATATATGAGTATATATACAAGATTAAGCGATGCCAAGTACGCTGATTTCCTTGCACCGTGTGCGAAATATTATGACGACAACGGTAACGAAGTTGATCTTGATTCCGGTTGGATATATGACGTCACCGTAAAGCAAACTCACACTATCGAAACCGACGCCGCTGTCGCCCCGACCTGTACACAGGCAGGCAAAACAGCAGGCAAGCACTGCACAAAGTGCGACTACAAGGTAGAACAGACAACAGTTTCCGCTACAGGTCACAATTTCGGCTCGATAGTTGAAGCGAAAGCACCGACATGTACAGACGGCGGAAACGACGCCTATAAGTACTGTTCGGCTTGTAAGAAATATTTCTCAGCCGACGCAACCGCAACTTCAACCGACGGCAAAGCCGACACCACTTCGTTCATTAAGACAAAGCTCGGTCACGACTATTCGGGCGAGATGAAGAACGACGGCGACACGCATTCTTACAAGTGCAAAAACGGTTGTGAAACCTACGGCAACGCCACAAATCACGCTTGGGACAACGGCACTGTCACAACTCCCGCAACACACCTTGCACTCGGCGTTAAGA
>CAZBXS010000201.1:0-2054 GCA_964495955.1 uncultured Faecalibacterium sp. | reverse complement strand
CTGATAAAATCGTCATCGATTTCCAAAAAACCGTTGCCGTAACTTAAATATATATCGTATGGGTCGAGTACTTCGAGATAGCTGAATTCTTCGTAGTATTCGACTTCGTCTATGTTGGTTTCTACCACGTGAATCAGGTCGTCTCTGAGGCCTTTGTGAATGACCGAACGGCTTATAAGAAGTGTTGCCGATACCGACACGCCCGAAATTATTATCACAGCACATGAGAACCACAGCATTAACCTGTACTTAATAGAGCGAGTTTTCATTTTTCCTCCCTGATAACATATCCGCTTCCACGGACGGTGTGTATTAGTTTCGTTTCAAAACCGGTGTCGATTTTCTTCCTAAGGTAGCTTATGTAGACGTCAATTACGTTCGTACCGCCGTCGTAGTCGAAATTCCAAATGTGATTTTCGATTTTTTCTCTTGAGAGAACGGTACCGCTGTTTCTTACCATGTACTCCAAAAGTGCGTATTCTTTGGCGGAAAGTTCGATTGTTTTTCCGTTTCGTACAACCTTATGAGCTGCGGTGTCGAGCGTCAGATCTCCGACAGTCAGTACGTTCGATGCGACGTTGGAATTTTTTCTGAGCATCGCCCTTATTCTTGCCGAAAGTTCGGCGAACGAAAACGGCTTAACAAGGTAGTCGTCCGCCCCCGAATCGAGACCTTTTACTCTGTCGCTGACGGCGTCTTTCGCTGTCAGAAGAAGTACAGGTGTAGTGTCGCCTTTTTCCCTCATTTCGCAAAGCAGGGTCAAGCCGTCTTTTTTCGGCATCATTATATCGAGTATTACTCCGTCGTATTCCGCAACGCTTAAGCAGTCTGTTGCTTCTTCGCCGTCAAAACAGCTGTCGACCGAGTAACCGTCCGATTGCAATTTTTTTGTTATTATCTTATTGAGATCTCTTTCGTCCTCAACTACCAAAATTCTCATTTTCAGAACCTCTTTTCTCTGTACTTATTATACAATATAAATTCGGGCATTGTCCACCCCGATTATTATACACCCGAAAGATTAAGAAAAGATTAGAAGTTAATTTGTACCTAAAACTGTCTAAATTCGCCTGTACCGCCAATAATTCATTCAACTGAATTTGGGGGTATAGATGTGAAATTCAACAAAGTCGAAATCTGCGGAATAAATACCGCAAAACTGACTGTACTCAGTGAGAAAGAAAAAATGCGTTTACTCGCCTTAGCTCACAACGGAGACAGGCAGGCACGTGACAAACTTATCAGCGGAAATTTAAAATTGGTACTGAGCGTTATACAGCGTTTTTCCGGACGTAACGAAAATCCCGACGATCTGTTCCAAGTCGGGTGTATCGGCTTGATAAAAGCGATAGATAACTTCGATGTGTCCCAAAATGTACGCTTTTCGACATATGCAGTACCTATGATAATCGGCGAAATACGCCGTTTTTTGCGGGACAACAATCCGATCCGTGTCAGCCGTTCACTGCGTGATACGGCGTACCACGCAATGCAGGTAAAAGAGGAACTGACCAACAAGACGCAACGGGAGCCGACAGTGGAAGAAATCGCCAAGTACCTAAACGTCAAAAAAGAGCAGGTCGTAACGGCACTCGAAGCGATAGTCGATCCCGTATCGCTCTACGAGCCGGTGTACTCCGACGGTGGCGACACAATATACGTAATGGATCAAATCGGCGACAGCAACAGTGACGAAAACTGGATAGACGAAATTTTGATGAAACAGGCAATCGAAAACTTGAGCGAGAGAGAAAAATTCATACTGACGCTGAGATTTATGCAAGGCAAGACGCAAACCGAAGTAGCTAAGGAGATAGGAATTTCCCAAGCACAAGTATCAAGGCTGGAAAAAGGTGCTATCGGGAAGATAAAGGAGCATTGAAAATTTTTGGATTCGGCGTTTAAAGTTCGAAATGTGATTTTTTGTACTTGTCACTCAGCCGAGACTACGTCTCGCCGGATCTCCACTTTCAAAAGACGCAAACACGGCGTTTTTATTGGCTCTATAATAAACATTGGGGTAACCAAATAAGAGCCTACAAAAAATGAAGTAA
>CAZBXS010000200.1:0-2077 GCA_964495955.1 uncultured Faecalibacterium sp. | reverse complement strand
CGTTCCGCCGTTGTTGCCGCAAGCTGCGAATACGCAAAGGCAAAGAGCTGCTGCAAGCACAAGAGCGAGAATCTTTCTGATTTTCATTGAAATCAAGACCTTTCTTTGAGAAATTACATTAAATAGGCTACGCCTTTTTTATGTTGAAGCGATTATAACATTACAATTTGTAAGTGTCAACACTTTTTGAACATTTCAGCCTTTTACACAAAATATACAAATATCATACGCAAATTCGGTCGAAATGCACAAAATATAAGCGGGTTTTATTACGGTTTTACGATTTTGTCGTTAAATTCGCCGAAAGTCATGTCCCACGCACCATGACAAATTGTAATGGAGTGTGGGACTGTTTCGAATGTTAAAGTGCTAAACTGTTACTTTTTGTAGAGTTCTTCTATGACCTCTAAGGCACAATCAATAAAGATTTTTGTGTTTTCCGACGCTGCTTTCATTGATTTTAAGCAAATAACAAGTTCTCTGTGAGCCGCCGGTGTAATCGGCAGGGAGATAACGTCGTTTTTGTTTCCGTGCATAACAAGCTCGGAAAGAATACTGACGCCCATTGCGTGCTCGACCATATATATGACTGTCGGGTCGTCAACATAAGTCGGTTCTATTTTCGGCTGTACATTGTCCTTTTCAAAAAAGCGAACAATATCTTTATCGAACCCATAGTATGGCATGATAAAGTCCTGACCGTTGAACTCGGTTATAGGATAGCTGTCAAGTTGACTGTACTTTTCATTATTGGGAAGTATGGCAAGTAACGGGTCGTCGTGAAGATGAATGAATTCTAAATTCGGATAATCCTGCCTACTTGCAAGTGCAATATCGACTTCGCCGGAACTGACCATTGAATAAACGCCGTCGATACTGCTTGAACTTATCTCGACCGAAACATCGGGGAGCTTTTCGTGAAAACGGCGGATAATGTGCGGCAGCCAGTGCATTATGATGCTCGTGTATGCACAGACTTTTATGCTGTCGTTTTTGTTTCGGCGTATCATCGAGACTTCCTTGTCGAACTGTTCGCTGTGAATTAAAAGCGTTCTTATAATGGGTATAAGCCTCTTGCCCTCGGAAGTCGGATAAACACCGCTGTGACTTCTGACAAGCAGGGGAAAGCCGAGTTCCTTTTCAAGTCCGCTTATCATATGCGTTATGCCCGATTGAGTGTATCCCATTATTTCGGCTACTTTCGTTAAACTGCCGAGGTCAACCGCATTGATAAAAACTTCGAGTTTTTTTATATCCATTTTATCACCCTTTTGTGAGATATTTTTCCCTTAACGCTTCCTGTTTTTCTTTTGAAAAATCCATCGCCTGTACAAGATAATTTTCGACACTGCCGTAGTTTTCTTCGATAGCCTCGAACGCCGCATCTAAATATTCGGGTTTTACCGCCAAAAGATATTTCAAATGATTAGCGGCGTTTTTGTCCCACACGAATAAATCAAGCAGGAGGTACAGTCCGAAATTCGTTTTCCTGTAATATGTATCGGTCAAAAGAAAATCGTCCGTTATAGTCTTTCTGTCAACGCCCAAAACGCTCAAAAGCAGTGCCGTGGCTACGCCTACTCTGTCTTTTCCGGCTGCGCAGTGCCATAAAACACTTCCTTCGTCTTGATTATAAAGCACGTCGAAAAACTTAGCGTATCCTTCCTGTGAATGTCTGTCGAGAATTATCCCTTTATAAAGATTTCGCATAAATTCCATCGGTTTCGTTTTAACGCCTTTGAAATTTTTCGGCATGTCGATTTTTCTCGCTCTTTCTCTTGTTATACCGAGAGTTTTTTCTTTTAATATCGGGTCAAAAATGTATTCTACTCCGCTCATTTCGGGGTCGGGTTTCTGGTCACGCTCGGTCTCGGTTCTGAAATCTACGACGGTTTTCAATTCGTACATGTCAATAAGTACGTTTTTGTCTTTTTCGCTCGCTTTGAAAAGTTCGCCGCTTCTTATCAACTTTTTTTCTTTGATTTTTCTTCCGTCACTTGTTACAATTCCGCCGAGGTCTCTCGTATTTTCTAATTTTTGCAGTTTCATTCGTCCCATTTTTCTCCTCATTATCTTC
>CAZBXS010000199.1:0-2087 GCA_964495955.1 uncultured Faecalibacterium sp. | reverse complement strand
ATTGATGTAATTATAAACCGAATTATTTGAAATGTAAACTTCCGATTTGTAATGGGTGATATTACGTTGTGGAATGGTTGGTTAAGTGCGTGCGCAGTAGCGAAGCGAGTGCACGCTCTGAAAACAGGGGTTCGACGCCCCTGTTTTCAGACAGGAAGTCGGCAAGTTTGATAGGAAATTCGAAATTGCTTATCTTGCTGTTTCGTAGTTTTTATTCTTTGCTTTCGGGCGACAAGCACTCGCTGTGCTGACTGTCGGTTTGTGCGTTTTGTATTTAGTCTATCAGAGTCCGACTTTTTAACGAAAACCGAGGGCATCGAGCCCTCGGTTTTCGTGCGTGCACTCGCTTCGCTACTGCGCACGCTTACGGCGGCTTCGCCGCCTCACTTATAAACTACTCCGTTTCTCTCGGAAACTTTCCAGAGTATTACAGCTATCACGAGACATATAAATTCCGCTACCGCTACGGTGTACCAAACAAAACCTTCACCTAAAATCATCGGTAAAAAACTGATACAAAGGAAGTTAAACAGCAGGCTTCTGCTTATATTGAGCGTTACGGCGTGCTTTGTCCTCTTGGTCGAGAACAGATATGCGGCTATGAGCGTACTCGCAGTCGCAAAGATGAAATTCAGGCAGTACTGCGGTAAAGCCGAAACGACGATTTGCGTGGTCACTTCGTTGGCACCGAACAGTATGCAGGCAGGTTTGCCCATCAAAAACGTTATCGCAAAAGCACAAATTCCACCGACTGTTCCGAGCTTTAAGCCGGTCAAAATATAATAGCGCAAGCTCTTGTCGTCCTTTGCGCCGTAGCTTTGACCGAATAATGGCTGAATTCCCATTGAAAGACCGTACATCAAAGATGCGAACAGTGAGCCGACATAGCTGATGACCGAAAACGCATTGACATGCGGATCGCTGATACCGATAAGTACTCGGTTCATTGAGGTCGTCGTTATCGGTGCGGCAAACTGCGATATCATTTCGGGCAAGCCTCTGATTATTATTTTTCTGTACAAAGACGACTGTACTTTAAACTTTTTGAAGCGGAAGTTGCCCTTTTTCTTCAAAAAATGTGTCAGCAAAATCAAAACCGAAAACACCTGCGACGCCCCGGTTGCGATAGCCGCACCGGAAATTCCCATTTTAAAAGGAAATACCAACAGCCAGTCTCCGAAAATGTTGGCGATAGTACAGGCGATAGCTGCGACGGTGCAAAGTTTCGGTCTTCCGTCATTGCGGACGAAACCGGCAAAGCAGGTGTAAAATCCCGACGGAACGAGAAATACCGAGTACCAGAAAATGTAATCCGACGCCATTTCGAGATATGTACCGTTAGCACCGAGTAGCAAGGCTATTTTATCTGAAAAACAAATTCCGACAACAGTCAAAACCGAAAACACGACGAGGGTGATAGAAGCCGAATGCATGAACGCCTGATTTGCGCCGTCGTTGTCTCCCCTGCCTATTCGAACTGCCGCAACAGCTACACCGCCTATGGTAAAAAGTGCAGCTACAGCACCGACTATCATAACGAACGGATAAGCTACATTGACCGCACCGAGTGCATCTGTACCGACACCGTTTCCGACAAAAATTCCGTCAACTATTGTCAAAAGAAAAAATGCGGCGTTGCTTATCATTGACGGGATTATGTATTTTTTCAAATTTTTTCTCTGTTCGTTCATTTTACGCTCCTAATTATTTTTCCGAGTTTTCGAACCATGCATTTATGTAATCGACAAGCGGTGCGATGAGAGTTTTAATTTCTTTGCCCGATGTGTTTATACAAAGGTCGTATTCGGACGCTTTGCCCCACGAGGTTGAGGAATACATTTCGTTGTATGTACGACGCTGTTTGTCGATTTTTTTGCATTTTCTGAGGATTTCCTTTTCGCTCAAGTCCTCCCCGTCTTTCGCACGCTGTCTGCATCTTTCGACCTTGGATTTTTCATCGGCACAGACGAATATTCTAAACGGCGATTTGTCTCTTAAAACGCTATCGGCTGCACGTCCGACAATAACGCAGGAGCCTTCATCTGCTAACTGCTTGATGATTTTCTGTTCCGCAACGGCTATATGTG
>CAZBXS010000198.1:0-2094 GCA_964495955.1 uncultured Faecalibacterium sp. | reverse complement strand
GTAAACAGAAGTGGATTTCTTCGGGTCTCGATGCGAAGAACAACAAGAAGAAAGCTGAGAAGTTTTTGAGGAATACTCTCCAAGGGTACAAAGAAGCGACTTCGGACACCGACCCCGGTATCCCTTTCGGAGAGTACATAAAACTGTGGCTTGAAGAAACTAAAAAGACGGTCGACGAGATAACCTATCAAGGTTATTTAAGCGTTGCAAACGCACAAATTATCCCGTATTTTGAAAATGTTAAAGTACCTCTTAACAAGCTCAAGCGAGACGATATACAGCGATATATCGACATCAAGAGCGAAAACGGCAGACTTGACGGAAAAGGCGGTCTATCACCTAAGACGATGAAAACGCACAAACTGATAATACAACTCGCACTCAAAAGTGCGGTAAAAAACGGACTTATCAGTGAAAACCCCTGCGATTTTATCACGCTTCCGAAGATGAAGCAGAGAGAACCCGAATTTTACACGATAAGTCAGTTAAACGCTTTGTTCGACGCAATAAGAGACGAGCCGTTGTATCCGCTAATATATCTCACCGTAATATACGGTCTTCGCCGAAGTGAAGTTCTCGGCTTGAAGTGGGACAGTATCAACTTTGAGCTTAACACGGTGACCGTAAAACACACTGTAGTCAGATTTACGACCGTAGTCGAAAAGGACAGCACGAAAACCGCTTCAAGCTATCGTTCGTACCCTATGACTGATGATGTGAGAAATATCCTCTTAAATCTTAAAGAGCAGGAAAATCAAAACCGTGCGCTGTTCGGCAAAGAGTATACAGAGAACGACTACATTTTCAAGTGGACAGACGGCAAAACATACGCACCCGATTATATCACCCAAAAGTTTGCAAAACTTCTCAAAAAGTACAATTTACCGCATATACGCTTTCACGATTTACGCCACAGCTGTGCGAGTTTGCTAATCGCAAACGGCTTTACTCTAAAGGACATACAAGAGTGGCTCGGACACTCCGACATAAGAGTAACGGCAAACATATATGCTCACCTTGACACCGAACGCAAAAAGAATATCGCCTTGTCAATGTCAAGTACATTCACCGCATAGCAAAGGAAGTGTTAGAAAAATGTTAGAAAAACAGTTTTTGCGGACAAAAAAAGAAAACCTCGAAATTCCAAAAACTTAGGAATTTCAAGGCTTCACGGTTGGCGCGCTGCAAGGGACTCGAACCCCTGACCTTTTGGTTCGTAGCCAAACACTCTATCCAGCTGAGCTAGCAGCGCATACAACTAACGGGTGCTCCGTTTTTGCTAAAGTATATTACCACATCGTACAGGAAAAATCAAGCCTTTTTCAAAAAAATATTAACATTATGATATAAACTTGACAATCCGTCGATTATCGTATATACTAAGTTTAATAGTGAGCCACTGTTCACCAAAACTAATAACGGAGGAAATTTTAATGGATACCAGATTCGCTATTTCGCAATATCCCGACGCAAGAGCGATCGACGCTAAGCTCAACCAGCTCATCAGTATGCCGATCCACACCATCTCAGCCGACGCATTAGCCGACTACGAGAAAAACTACTTTGACGCTAAATGCCAAAAGTCAAAGGAAATGATCACCGAGGCTAAAAACTACATACCCGGCGGTGTTCAGCATAACCTCGCTTTCAACTACCCGTTCCCCATCGTTTTCACGAAGGCGGAGGGTGCAAAACTCTATGATATCGACGGAAATGAGTACTACGACTTCTTACAGGCAGGTGGCCCGACGGTTCTCGGCTCAAACCCGATCGAAGTCAGAAGTCAGGTTATTGACCTTTTGAATACTTGCGGCCCGTCTACAGGTCTTTTCCATGAGTTCGAATACAAACTCGCCAAGAAGATTGCCGACAGCGTACCGACAGTTGACATGTTCAGAATGTTAGGTTCAGGTACGGAAGCATGTATGTGCGCTGCGAGAATTGCAAGACTTGCAACAAAGAAGAAGAACATCGTTAAGATGGGTGGCGCTTACCACGGCTGGTCAGATCAGCTCGGTTACGGTATCCGTATTCCCGGAACAAAATTCACACAGGCAAGCGGTGTACCTGCAAGACTTATGAGAGATACACAGG
>CAZBXS010000197.1:0-2096 GCA_964495955.1 uncultured Faecalibacterium sp. | reverse complement strand
ATAACGAGACCGCAAAGGAGAGGACCTGTAACAGCCGCAGCCTGTGTTGCGGTGTAGTAGTAACCCGTGAATGTACCGACATATTCTCTGCCGCCGATAGCAAGTACGAGCGGAAGAGTGTTAATGTTGACGCAACCGATAGCCGCACCGCCGATAATAAGTGCGATCCAAAGCATTACCCAGACGAATGTCTTCGACGAGGAAAGCTGAGATGCGGTAAGGTAAATTGCGAACATGATGACGATACCGGTAAGACCTATCATGATAGTCTTTTTTCTGCCGAGCTTTTGACCCATCTTGCCTGCGGGGATACCGAATGCTGCGAGGGATACGGCAAATACAGCCATCATGAGCGTCGAATAAATCGGTTTGACCTGAAGTGTATCAAGTGCGAAGTTTGTGAAGTTCGGTACGATAGCCTCTGTAGCGTTGTTGATAAGGAACAGCGCAAGGAGCATCGTGATAAGGCTCTTTCTTTCTTCCTTTGTGATCGGAAGGTCTTTAATTCTGATCTTTTTCTTCTTTCCGTCGTCGGCTTTTTCTTCGATGTTGACGTTGGCGGAAAGGTCGTACTGCTTATTTCTCTTATAGAAAATTACAAGCCCTATGATGCAAAGTACGGATATAATAGCTGTAACAAGGAATATCGGGGTGTAATTGACTGTGATAGGTTCGCCGGCGTCGTTGAGCTTGATGACTTTTTCGGCTACATTTACACCGTCTACTTCGAGTACGTCTCTGCTGCTTTCGAGGAAGTTCTCTATCTTGTCGGCGTACTTGGCAGTATCTTCAACAAGCCATCTGTACACGACTTTTCCGTCTTCGCCTATTTGAAGGAGCTGACCGAGAGTGTTGGTCTTAGCCGTAAGAGCGGTTTTCATCTCGGTGAAACCTAAAAGTCCGACGATTGCCGCTGCGATAGTACCGACAACGAAACCGATCATCTGACCTATACCGCCCATTATGTTGATAACGGCGTTGGCGTCACTTTGAAGATGAGACGGCGTAAAGTCCGGCATGAGCGAAACAACGGGTGAACGCCATACGGACATGGTGAAGTTGAAGCAGATAATTACGCTCATCATAAGAAGTATGCTAAGTCCTGCCGCTTTAACGGTGGCTGCAACGGGTATGAGCGTGAAGAAAATTGCGCAAATCGGCATACAGATCATGATGAACGGCATACGCTTGCCCATTTTCGAGTGTGTACGGTCGCTGACTTTTCCAAAGTAGGGCTGGAAAATAACACCGAAGATGTTGTCGATAGTCATAACCGCATTGACAAGAAGCGGAACGGATACCCACGCAAGCCATGAATGGTTGTTAAGGAAAGTGACAAAAGCACCGTCACCTGTGAAAATCTCCGTTAGCTTACTTCTGAGAATAACGGGAACGTATGAGTTATATACCGACCACAACAGCATACAGCCGAGAAAGCCTAAGCCGATGAGGAAGGTTCTCTTGTAGTTCAGACCGTTACCTTTCTTTTCTTTTTTTGACATTAGAAAAATCTCCTTTAATTTTGGTACAGATGAACGCCTTCGTTTTCTGTGTTCAGTCGCCTGTACCGAATGTTTGCACACCCCGACCTGTCACGCCAAAGGTGGACACGTGTCCATTATACATGAAACTATCACAACTTTCAACACCTAAAAAGCGATTTTTAGTACAAAAATTATAAAAGAAAATAAAATTTGTGAATTTGACTGTTTTGTTTGTACGGAAGAATAAAAACTCCACCCGAAAATCAGCGGTATAAAATAAACTAAAAAGTGTGTGCAATCCGAAGAATGCACACACGAAAAACGCAAACTTGTTTTGCTACCACACAAAAAAACTAAGCGCTGTCCAAACAATTAGGTTCACGAAAGTTAAAGCCTGCGTTTTTACCGAAGTAAAAAAGAGACCCTAATGTTTGAGACAAGCCCATGCGTCTTAAGTTTTTGTGTGGTGACTTTATTATAACAGAACTTTTTCTTTATTGCAAGACAAAATTGCAATTTTCTTATTTGGGAACATTTAAAACCGTTGCGACTATTCGAGGAAAGTTGTAAAATAAAATGACCAAAAAGAAAGACCCATAACTGAACTTATGG
>CAZBXS010000196.1:0-2099 GCA_964495955.1 uncultured Faecalibacterium sp. | reverse complement strand
AACAACTATTTCTTGACGAAATACGATGACGAGACAGAAAAAGAATATTCTGACGGCACTATAGAAGACATAAAAGAAGAAGTAGACGAATTCTACTCGGACGGATACGAAATCGGCTCGTCATATCTCGATGAGCTTTTATATGATATGTACACAAGCGGAAAACTTTCCGAGGACGATATCGCACAAATATATATCTTAATCCGAAAAGGTGCGCAAAACGAAGTCGCAGATGCGATAAACGAAGCGATGGGCGAGGAAATAGTTGATACAGAGTTGTTCATTAAAAAACTCGATGTGCCCTACGTTTCACAACAAGGGATACTTCCGAACGGCTGTGAAGCCGTCAGTGCGGTAATGCTCTTGAGAGATAAAGGTTACAACGTAGACCCGATAGACTTTGTCGACAATTATCTTGATTGCGGTGAAGTCTATGTCAAATGGGGTTGCAGATACGGCCCCGATCCGAGCAAGCAATACGCAGGTGACCCGAAAAGCGAAAAGGGCGGTTGGGGTTGTTTTGCACCGGTCATTGTCGATTCGCTCAACAAGTACCTAAAAAGCGAAAAACGGTACGCCTGCAACCTCACAGGCGAAAGTATAGGCTCTCTTGTGACAAATTACGTTGCAAACGGCACGCCCGTTGCGATTTGGTGCACGCAGTCAATGCAGGAAATAGACGAGGTTTATCAGTGGCAGTCCTACGACAAGAAGCAGACTTATCTGTACCCCGTAAGACAGCACTGTATGGTTCTCATAGGCTATGATGATGAGTACTACTACTTCCTTGACCCGAACGATTCAAACGGCGAAGTAAAATACCCGAAAGCACAGACCGAATATTGCTACAACTCAATCGGCAAACAGGCTGTTGCGATTTTAGAAAAAAGTAAATAAGTAATATACGAATGAATTTCCGCATACTTAATGTAGCGGGAATTCATTTTTTGTTTGAATATATAACAGCATATTGCAAATAATGAGGTTACAAACCGAAAGGAGCAAAATTATGGATATATACGAATCTGTTAAAGAGCTTATCAGTACACAGCTTGAAATAGACGGCGACAAAATCAGCGAGGAAACGACATTTGATGAATTAGGCGCAGACAGCCTCGACTTAATAGATGTTGTTGCGGATATAGAAAGCAAGTATGAAATCGAAATAGCCGAAAGTGAGTTCGAGAAAATAAAAACGGTCGGAGATATCGAAAAAATAATAGGTGAGCGAATATGATACAGCGTATTTTGTGCGTTGTCATCGGCTGTCTTTTCGGAAATTTTCAGTCAAGTTATATCTTAGTTAAGGCATTTCGGAAAAAAGACATTCGTCAGATAGGCTCACATAACGCAGGAACAATGAACACGACGCTCAACGAGGGCATAGCTTTGGGTGCGTCGGTTTTTATATTGGACTTTTTGAAAACGGTTTTAGCGTCACTTTTGTGCCTTTACTTTTTTTCGGATACAACGGAAAACGGACTGATATTATCATATGTTTGTCTCGGTGTTGCATTAGGACATGAGTTTCCGTTTTGGCTACAGTTTCGTGGCGGAAAAGGCGTTGCGGTTGCGCTGGCATTTTTGGTGCTGTTCGATTGGAGAATACTCGCAGCGACTGTGATAATTTCGCTTATAGTCGTTGCGGTGACAAGAAAACTGTGGCTCGGTTCAACGGCAATATCGGTAGTAATGACCGTGGGTGCATTTTGGCTTTATCCTGTAGAAGTAGGGATAATCGTTATGATACAGGCAGCACTGATAGTAATACTTCACGTTGTGCATCTCAATGAGGAGAGCTAAAACTTTAAAATTTAATCTGCACCCCTTGCGAGTGTTCGGGCACCCGCAAATGCGTTTAAAATTATCACAGTACTAAAATCCGTTCGACGCATTTGCGGGTACCGCTTCACACTCGCACCCACCCGCCCACCCAAGTCCCCATCACCCCATACACAACGAAAAAAAGAAAATTTGAAAAATTTTGAAAAAAGTGTTGACAAATGGCTGAGCTTAGTGTATATTATACAAGTCGCTGATGTGAAGCGACATATGGGAGCATAGCTCAGCTGGGAGAGCATCTGCCTTACAAGCAGAGG
>CAZBXS010000195.1:0-2152 GCA_964495955.1 uncultured Faecalibacterium sp. | reverse complement strand
AAATCAGAGATATATTAAGACAAATGGGCAAGATGAAACCGTCAGATGAGCTTAACTGCGGTTCGTGCGGATATGATACCTGCCGAGAAAAAGCGATTGCTATTTATCAAGATAAAGCCGAAATTTCCATGTGTTTGCCGTACCTTAAAGACAAAGCGGAGAGTTTTTCCGACAGTATGGTCAAAAATACGCCGAACGGACTTATCGTTTTGAACGAAAAATTGGAAGTACAGCAAATCAACGAAGCGGCGAGAAAACTTATGCATATAAGACGTGCGTCGGATATCCTCGGCGACCAAGTTGTAAGAATTCTCGACCCGTCGGTGTTTATGGAAGTACTTTCGACCGAGCATGATATACACAACCGAAAAGCGTATCTTGCCGAGTACGAAAAATATGTCGAACAGACGGTAATTTACGACAAAGACTACAGAATACTTGTATGCATAATGCGAGATATTACCGAAGAAGAGGCGGCAAGAGAAAGAAAAGAGCGTATAAGCCGTCAGACAGTCGAAACAGCCGATAAAGTCGTCGATAAACAGATGAGAATTGTTCAGGAAATAGCGTCTCTCTTAGGTGAAACCGCAGCAGAGACGAAAATTGCACTCGCTAAATTAAAGGAGTCGATTTCAGATGAATAACCTTTGCGCCGAAATCGGTTATAAAAGTATAAACCATGCGGGCGAACAGCTGTGCGGTGACCATATCGACGTTGTCGAACACGGCGAAAATTCGACCGTCATAGTCTTAGCCGACGGATTGGGAAGCGGAGTAAAAGCGAGTATACTTTCGACTTTGACTTCGAAGATAATTTCGACGATGATTTCCGAGGGGTTATCTATCGAAGAGTGCGTTTCGACTATAGCTTCGGCACTGCCGATTTGTTCGGTAAGAGGAGTTGCGTATTCGACTTTCACAATACTTCACATTCGTGACAACGAGACGCTCGAACTTATCCAGTACGACAATCCGTATGCCGTTTTTATAAGAGACTGCGAAATATACGATTATCCGAAAACCGAGATGAACATAGAGGGCAAAAAGATATACAAGTCCATAGTCGATCTTCGTGACGGCGATATGATAACCGCTATGAGCGACGGCTGTCCTCACGCCGGAATAGGTATGGCGTATAATTTCGGCTGGAAAAGAGAAGACATCGCCGAATTTATGAAAATGCTTTCTCCTGCCGGATATAACGCAAAAACATTGGCAACGATGCTTGTCGACGAATGCAACAAGCTCTACGGTTACGAACCGGGTGACGATGCTACCGCTTGTGTTGTACGTATAAGAAAGCGTGAACCGATGAACATTTTGTTCGGCCCGCCGTCTCACAGAGATGACTGCAACAGAATGATGTCACTTTTCTTCGGCAAAGAGGGAAAGCACATAGTCTGTGGCGGTACAACGGCGTCGATAGCGGCAAAGTATCTTCGAAAGCCGTTAAAGCCGAGTTTGAACTTTGAAAAAAGTGATATACCTCCGACAGCGGAACTTGAGGGTGTCGACCTTGTGACAGAAGGCGTTATAACCGTCAACCGAGTTGTCGAGTACGCAAAAGATGCGCTTGAGGATAACAAATTATATGAAAATTGGAGCTTTAAGAGAGACGGAGCGTCACTTATCAGCCGTATGCTTTTCGAAGAAGCGACAGATATAAACTTCTTCGTCGGCAGAGCGATAAATCCGGCACATCAAAATCCGGATCTTCCGATAAACTTCAATATTAAAATGAACTTAGTCGAAGAACTTTCGACTTGTTTAAAGAAAATGGGAAAAAGAATAAAGGTTAGCTATTTTTAATGAGGGAATGTTATGCGAAAATTTGACACAAAAGTACAATATCTGAAATACAAAGTTCTAAGAGAAGTCGCCCGTCAGGCATGGGCAGGCACTCTTTATGACAATCTTTTGGATATACCGAAAATAATAATACCGGGCAACACGCCTACAATGCGTTGCTGTATCTATAAAGAAAGAGCGATACTCTCCGAGAGAGTTAAAATCGCCATGGGCGGTTACAAAGATAACCCGAATGTCATCGAAGTTATATCTATAGCGTGCGACGAGTGTCCCATGGGTGGATATGAAGTTACAAACGCCTGTAGGGGCTGTCTTGCAAACCGCTGTGAGGACGTATGTAAGA
>CAZBXS010000194.1:0-2192 GCA_964495955.1 uncultured Faecalibacterium sp. | reverse complement strand
TAACGGTCAACGGAGTCAAATACGAAACAGATGACGAGAGTACGGCAATAATCGACGACCACAGAGGTTACTACCCCTATGTTGCTCACTATGATTGGGTAACAACCATGGGTAAAATGGATATTGACGGCAAGAGACAGTACTTCGGCTTCAACCTGACGAGAAATCAGTCGATAAATCAGACCGATTACAACGAAAACCTCATTTGGTTCGAGGGCAAAACGACACTGTTGACACCCGTCCGTTTCGAGCACGAGGAATATAACAAGTGGCACATCAGAGACGTTTACGGCATGGTTGATATCATCTTTAACATTTATGACCGTTTCATCATGCGTTTGCCCGGCGGTCTTATAGATATCAATTATCATATTACTTTCGGTGAACTCTCCGGTTACATATGCGACCCCGACGGAAACAAATACATTCTCGACGGCATGAGCGGTATCGGCGAAGACAAGAGCTTGAGATTCTGATAAAAGTAAAAATAAACAAACAGTCGCAAGCCTTACGGTTTGCGACTGTTTTATTTTATAAAATTATATTCAGAATTTCAAATCGACATATATTCCGTAATGGTCGGAAAGATAGTCACCGTTGATTTTGTCGTCGATAACATGAAATACAAGCGGTGTTGTCTCATTTGAGACAAATACATAGTCAAGCCTGCCTTTAAGTACTACGCTACCGTAATTGTGGAATGTTTCTTTGTCGTCGGTTACGGGTGAGACTAAACGGCTGTCCGTGAGCTTTTCGGAGACTATGGAGTACATCTGAGACTCGTTATCGTCGTTGAAGTCACCTGTCAGTACAACGGGATATTTTCCTATAAATTCGTCCGCCTTGTTTAAAAGTACTTTCATCTGGTTCTCTCTCGCCTTTTCGCTGATGTGGTCAAGGTGAGCGTTCATATGTACATAGCGTTCGCCTGTTGTTTTGTTTTCAAGGACTGCCCATGTACAAATTCTTATGTTCTGTGAACCCCAGTCTTTTGAGCCGGCGACTTCGGGCGTTTTCGACAGCCAAAATGTACCCGAATCAACGGCGGTGTACTTGTCACTGCGATAGAAAATCGGACTGAATTCGCCGAGAACTTTTCCGTCAGTGCGTGCAACTCCGACATAGTCATAGCCTGTCAAATGCTCCTGAAGATAGAGCATCCATTCGAGTGTCGCTTCTTGGAATCCCATGGAGTCTGCGCCGATTTCTTCAAGCTGTGATACGACAAGCGGTGCTCTGTAGGCGACAGCGGTCTTTCCGACACCGCCCATTCGAAGATTAAACTGGACTACTCTCACATCTGCGTCGGGTGCTATAGGCTCAACTTCGTTCGGCTGAACCGTAGCACAGCCACCGATAATCGAAGCGAACAAAAGGTTGACAGCGAGAATAACTTGGGTAAGTTTGGTATAAATTGTTACTAACATGATTTTCTCCTTTCGGTTATTTAATTCTGTTTTTCAGCGCTTCAAGCGTCATTTTGTATGCCTTGGTTTCATATTCGCATTCTATCTTTTTTATTTCAAATCCTTTTTTACTCGCTAAAAGAGAAACGAAGTAATCACACAAATTCGGATTTTTTATAAGACATGGGCCTGTCAAATGCGTGCCGTAGAAATTATTCTTAACTACGCCCTCTGTTTTGTCCTGTTTTGAATTACCCTCGCCGAAGATTACGGTGAACATCGGTTTTTCATTGCTTACGGTCGAACTTGCTTTATTTATAAAACCGACACATTCATTTTCAAGGAAGTCCGCCTTGACTATTTCGTCGGTGAGCGTCCTTTGCTTATCGGTCACAACGGTGTCCGTATCCAAAATTCCTAAGGCGTCTATTTTCGTCCCGTCCGGAGTGGTTATACTCTTTCCGAAAATTTCGAACGAGTTACCCGTAGCTAAAATCAGCGTTCCGCTTTCATACGCCGATACAACGTCAGACTTCTTTTTCTTCAAGTCATCGAGCGCTATCAGCTGTTTTTCTTCGGTACCGGCACCGAGATAGATGAAATCATAAGATGAAAAATCGACTTCATCATAGAGCGATAACCTGTCAATTTCCACATCGACCGAGCAACTTTTAAGTTTTCTTTCAAGTGCGCCGACGTTAGCATATTCGCCGTACAAATTAAGTAAATCATGATATAAATGCAGTATTTTAATTGTCATTTTCTCCACCTCATTTCACAATTTCG
>CAZBXS010000193.1:0-2233 GCA_964495955.1 uncultured Faecalibacterium sp. | reverse complement strand
ACGCAGAACCCCGCTTTTCTGCCCCAAAATCCACTTGAATATATCCGTGTTTTGTGATAAAATATATGTATAAATCGAAAATAAGGAGGAAATTATTATGAGTATTTTTAAGGCTTTCCATTCGGTAGGGAAGAAAAACCACGGCGAATATATCGAAGGAGAGAAAAATTGCATTGCGAGAATTAAATCCGAAGTCAGCGAAAAAACGGGCGTGTCGGAGTTCATCGAATTCGATGATTTTTCGGTTGCGTTCGCCGGTACAAGCGAGTGTCCACAGCTTTTGTGTGAAGTTACGACCATGAAAAGCGGTGATGAAACCTACCTGTACGTCACAGTCGACGATGAAGCGTCATGGGCACAAAACGAATATGACAGTACTGAAGAATTCGAAAACAGCGTTGCGAAATACATCGCAGACCGTGTCGGAAAAACCGTAAAAACAGTTGTAAAGGCAGACAAAAACGAGTACAGAATATCGTCGTTTTACCTTGATGCAAACGGCGAGTGGGTCTGTTTCGAAGATGAAAGTACAGACGAAAAATTCATCACCCGCATAGCATCAAAATTGGCGAAGACAGGCGAAACTGTCGTAACTTACACATTGCCGAAAAGTGAAAAGTGAGATGAAAAAAGCGGTTATTGCCCCCGATTCATTTAAAGGTACACTGACTTCGGTCGAAGTTTGCGAAATTATCGAAAGTGCACTTAAGGAAAAGTATCCCGACATAGACTGCGTCAAACTTCCCGTTGCCGACGGAGGCGAGGGGACTGTAGACGCTTTCCTGTACGCATTAAAAGGGGAGAGAGTGAGCGTTTCGACCACCGACCCGATCGGACGAAAAATCAGTGCAGATTACGCCATTATCGGTGACACCGCAGTCATAGAAACCGCTGCGGCAAGCGGTTTGACACTGCTTGAAGAAAAATCACCGCTGAAAGCCACGACTTACGGGACAGGTAAAATTATCCTCGATGCGCTTGAACACGGTGTACGCAAAATCGTCATAGGCTTGGGCGGAAGCGCTACCACCGACGGCGGAACTGGTTGTTTGACGGCTCTTGGCGCTCGGTTCTTGACTTCGGACGGTGAAGAAGTAATCAGCGGTGAAAAACTCGGAGAAATTTCCGATATTGATATTTCTTCTTTAGATGTACGTCTTAACGAGTGCGAAATTACAGCGCTTTGCGATGTGACGAACTCACTTTACGGTCGAAACGGTGCCGCCTGTACTTTTTCACGTCAAAAAGGCGCCGACGCTCATCAGGTGGAATTTCTCGACAAAGGCTTGGAACATCTTGCGAAAATCACACATGAAATAACGGGGCGTGATATGTCCTTAAATTCGGGTGCAGGTGCGGCAGGCGGTTTGGGATTTGCGCTTTTGTCTTATCTTTCGGCGAAATTCGAAAGCGGAGCGGACGCCGTACTTAAAATCATGTCGTTCGAAGAAAAAATCGACGGTGCGGACATAATAATCACAGGCGAGGGCAAAATGGACACGCAAAGTCTTTGCGGAAAAGTTCCGTTTACGGTCGCCCGAAAAGCTCACAAAATACCCGTAACGGCGATAGTCGGCGTGTGCGATATCGACCCCGAAATCGCAAAAAAAGCCGGTATATCCGATATAATAGAAACGAATGCGGAAAAATTGCCGTTCAGCGAAGTTAAAAAGTACTGCCGACAACAGCTTTATCAGTCAGCTTTAAAGTACCTTTAAAGTGCCTTAAATTTTATTAAAAGCATTGACCGAGACTGATTTTTAAAGTAAAATATCCAAGGTAATATCAGAAAATTGTACGGAGGTGCAATATGGCTCATCTTGTAGAAGTTAAAGATGTATACAAAATATATAACCCCGGCGAAAACGAGGTCAGAGCTTTGGACGGCGTATCGCTGACTGTTGACGAAGGCGAATTTGTCGCAATAATCGGTCAGTCCGGTTCGGGAAAAAGTACATTCATGAATATGCTCGGACTTTTAGACGAGTGCACAAGCGGCGAATACTATCTTGACGGACGTGATGTCAGAAATCTTTCAGACGACGAACTTTCCGCAATACGAAACGAAGAAATCGGCTTTGTTTTCCAAGGCTACAACCTCATTCCGTCTCTGACGGCTCAGGGCAATGTCGAACTTCCGCTTGCCTACAGAGGTATGCCCAAAGAGGAGAGACACAAGCGTTCCATGGACGCTTTGGAAAGGGTCGGTCTCGGAAAGCGTAAAGACCACCTG
>CAZBXS010000192.1:0-2330 GCA_964495955.1 uncultured Faecalibacterium sp. | reverse complement strand
CGATAGTAAATTCCATTGAGCAATAAAATCCGAGGGTCAATATGCTCGGTATAACACCTTTTTTGGAGAAGACGCCACCTTTTTTATCGGAGTTGTTATCGCTTTTAGCATAAATCGACCTATCGTCGAAAGTTTTCCACTTTTTCAGTGCAAACGCCACTATAATCGCTATTGCCAACTGTATTGCGGCGACTACCCTGTACCCCATTCTCCACGAACCTGTTTCGCCTTTCAAAAACAGCGACATTATCATCGGGCTTACAGTTACACCGATACCCCAAAAGCAGTGCAGCCAGTTCATGTGGCGTGCTTCGTAGTGATTGGAAACATAGTCGTTAAGTCCGGTATCTATAGCTCCTGCGCCGTAGCCGAGAACTACCGAAAAGAACATCATTACCCAGATATTATTTGAAAAGCTCGTACCGACAAGTCCGACTACAGTCATTAAGATAGAGACAAGAGTAACATTGGGCGTTCCGAACTTTCGAAGAAGTTTTCCGGCTAAAAATCCCGCTCCGCCTGTACAGACACCTGTTATGATGCTGTAAGCCGAGGCGAAAGTTTCGGCTATCCCGAACTCAAGATGTACGACCGGCCATGCAACACCGAAAAGCGAATCGGGCAGACCGAGAGATATAAAAACAATATAAATTACAGCTAAGATAACTAACATATTTTCCCTCATTTCAAATTGCACCCGAATTTATGTATTCGGGTGCAAAGTTAATTATACGTTTAATCTAATTCATACAGTCCGTTATACAAACTGTAATATTTTCCGCCTTGGGCGATGAGTTCTTCATGGTTTCCGCTTTCGATGATCTCACCGTTTTCGAGAACTTTTATATCATCTGAATTTCGAACGGTCGACAGTCTGTGCGCTATAACAAAGACGGTTCTGCCCCGCATAAGCGTATCCATGCCTTTTTCGATAAGCTGTTCTGTACGGGTATCTATTGAGCTTGTCGCTTCGTCCAAAATCAGTATCGCCGGGTCTGCTACTGCGGCTCTTGCGATAGCTAAAAGCTGACGCTGACCTTGACTGAGGTTCTTTCCGTCGCCTTTAATTTCGGTTTGATATCCTTGCGGAAGTCTGGTTATAAATGAGTCGGCGTTGGCTATTTTCGCCGCTTCGATGACTTCTTCGTCCGTAGCGTCAAGGCGTCCGTAGCGAATATTGTCGGCGACCGTTCCGGAGAACAGGTGCGTATCCTGTAAAACTATCGACATCATCGAACGAAGGTCGTCCTTTTTGATGGATTTTACGTCTATTCCGTCGACGGTTATCACGCCGTCACTGATATCGTAAAATCGGTTAATGAGGTTGGTGACGGTCGTTTTTCCCGCTCCTGTTGAGCCGACAAAAGCCACCTTTTCACCGGGTTTTGCTTCAAGATGAATATTTTTAAGTACGGATTTATCTTCATCGTAGCCGAAAGTGACATCTTCAAATTTGACATCGCCTTTTACGAGCGTATAGATGTATTCGTCTGCGCCTATCGGCACTTTCCAAGCGTATACCCAACCGTAGTCGTCACACTCTACGTATTCGCCGTCATCGCCCTTTATAACTTTGACAACCGTTACACTGCCCTCGTCGATTTCTTTGGGCATGTCGATAACTTCGAATATTCTCTCCGCACCGGCAAGTGCCGACATAAGAGAGGTAAACTGCGATGCGATACTTGTCAAAGGACTTGTAAACGATTTCGCACAGCTTAAAAATGCGACAAGACGTCCGACGTTCATCTTCGTACCGCCGCTTCTTATGAGGATTATAACGCCCATGAGTGCACAGACGGCGTAGTTGATTTTCGAGATAAAGTTCATTATCGGAGAGAGAAGTCCGGTTATTGTGTTTGCGCCGATACCGACTTTTTTAAGGTACATGGCAAGACCGCTGAACTCTTTCTTGCTTCTTTCTTCGTAGCTGAATATCTTAACTACACGCTGTCCTCTGATATATTCTTCTATATATCCGTTACAATCGCCCATCGCTTTTTGGTACTTTTTAAATTGCTTTGAACTCAAAGCCGTTATAAAGACGACAATTATGAGAATGACTATTACAGACAGGAAAAGTATCAGCGTTATAAGCGGACTGTAATATATCATGAGAGCGACCGTACCTATAAGTGTCGTTCCCGACTGTAATATATTGGTCATACCGCTTTGGATTATATCGCTGACGGTTTCGACATCGGCTGTAAACCTACTCATGATATCGCCGTTTTTGTTGGTGTCGAAATATTTTATCGGCAGGTTTTGCATATGATCGAAAAGGTCTTTTCTCAAAGAAAGCATCGTTTTCTGCGCTACCTGTAGCATAA
>CAZBXS010000191.1:0-2331 GCA_964495955.1 uncultured Faecalibacterium sp. | reverse complement strand
TCCGATGTACGTGTGACCGAGATCTTCCGCCTCCTCTATTGCACTGTTTAAGGCTCTGTTCGCCTTTTCACTAAAACCCGTAAATTTGTACATAATCATTCTCCTCTAAAGAAAAACAACCTAATGTGTACCGAATGATACAAATTAGGTTGTTTTTATGTTCCGATATGTTATTTTCAAATTCGTTTTTTGATTTGTGCCGCTCTGAAAACTTCTCTTTCGCCGACAGTAAATTTTTTGCCCTCGGCGGCGTTTATGGTCGCCGGTTGCATGTCTATCATAAGTTCGTCGACCGCCTGTATATCGGCATCTATAAGTCCGCATGAACAGCCAAGACGCACAAGAGATACAAGTTCGGTAAACTCTCGGCAACTTATCATATGAGCGGTTTTAAGTACACCGTATGCACGCTGGATTTTGTCGATATACCTGTCGTCTTTTATGATATGTTCTCTCGTCATTCTTTCCTGAGATACAAGTTGAAGTGCTATTGATTTCAGGTTTTCCAGCGCCGCCGTTTCGCTTATACCGAGTGTCACCTGATTGCTCAGTTTAAATATATTTCCGACGGGTGCTATACCGTTTGCGTATCGGTGTCCGAGCATAAGACCGAGTTTCGATACAGTGGAAGCAAGTCTCGGCATACTTCCCGTCATTGACAAAGCAGGCAGGTGCAATGTCACCGAAGCTCTCATCGCCGTTCCGAGATTAGCCGGATTTTGAGTAAGATAGCCGATTTTGGAATCGAACGCATACTGTTCGTTTGCGTCGATAAGGTCGTCAAGGGCACCTGCTGACGTGTACGGAAAATCAAAATCGAGACCCGCAGAGACCGTCCTTATATGAATATGATCTTCTTCGCAAAGCATCACACCGACCGCCTCGTCATCGCTCAAAAGCAACGCACGACCCGAA
Organism: uncultured Faecalibacterium sp.; assembly: GCA_964495955.1. GTDB lineage: Bacteria > Bacillota > Clostridia > Oscillospirales > Acutalibacteraceae > UBA6857. The sequence continues at coordinate 1,416 of CAZBXS010000191.1, read as the reverse complement.
AAATCGGAGGCGAATTCCGGCGTTATCAGACCTCTTTCGGCAAGCGACACCGCTTGGTACGGGCCGAGATCAGCCATGTCGATGTAACTGAGCCCGTATTCATTATCGGTCAAAATTATGTCTTTTATTACACCGTTTAATTTTTCTCTTTCGTCAATGCTCAGGCGTGAGACGAACGGATAATCTTCCAAGTTTCTCAAAAGAGATATTCTCGTATTGAGAACAACGTCGCCGTCTGTACCGGGTTTTCTGTACCACTTTTCCATATCATTCGCCCTCCTTAAGCTGTTTAATTCTGTCACGAATGACTGCCGCCTGTTCGAAATTTTGGGTATCCACGGCGTTTTGCAGCTGTGTATTCAGGCGTTCTATGACTTCGTCTTTCGACGGCTTTTTGATTTCTTTTAAGTTTGTCGGTACTTTTCCGGAATGTGTCGCTTTCCCGTGTATCTGTCTTATTGACGGAAGGAGCTTGTTATAAAAAGTCCTGTAGCATTCGGCGCAACCGACTTTTCCCGATTTTACTATATCGTTAAACGAAGCTCCGCATTTTTCGCACCGTATAGTTTTATCAGGCAGGCGTGCGGTGTTGTCTCCGAAGAAATTGGTGAAAAGACGGCTAAGGTCAAAGCCGAAACCGCCGAATATATCATCGTATCCGAGGCTTGAGGCACATTCCGAACAAAGATCTATCTGTCTCGCCTCTCCGTTTTCGACCTGTTTTATATGGGTCGTTGCTTCTCTTTTTCCGCAATTTTCACAAAGCATTTTTTCTCATTCCTTTCGCAATCTGCGTTACTTTACATTATACACCCGAAGGTTCTATTTTTCAATCTGTTTTTCCTGCGTTTCTTCATTTTTATTGCAGTTATCGGTGTCTTCGCTACTTTCAAGGACGAATTTTTGACCCAAGAACAGCGGTGATGACGGCAGGTCGATGTTGTCGATGTTATTTTTCTTCCCGTCAAACGAATATATTTTCATACTTATCAAGTCCTTTCTCAGCTACTTGACTATTATCTTTTGCGATTTTTTCGATTTTATTCTTTGACGGTGTTGGTTGGTGCAAACCCCGCCTGCAAAGCAGGCGGGGCGGCGGCTGAACGTACCCCCGTGCGCTCGCCGTAGGCGTAGTGCTAAGGGGGTGCCCGAAGACGCCGCCTGCTGTAGAAAGCCGGCATTAGACGGCAGGTCGTAGTCGTAGGGAGCCTAAATCAAAGCGGTCGGAAAATCGCAAAAATTCCCGCTGTGTGCAAATCGAGTTTTAACGCACTTGAATGCAGAACTCAGCTTGCTGTATCATGCTTGAAAAGTGGTAGTAAGTTGGTACAGAGCCCCGCCTGCGAAGCAGGCGGGGCGGCGTGCGACGCACCTCGAAGGTGCGAGCGAAAGCGAGCAGTCTGAGACGGTGCACGA
>CAZBXS010000190.1:0-2339 GCA_964495955.1 uncultured Faecalibacterium sp. | reverse complement strand
TCGATGTGTTCCACCCCGACAGAATGGCGTCGAGAATTCTCGGCATGGGCGACATGCTTTCGCTTATCGAAAAAGCCGAAAACGAGCTTGACGAAAAGAAAGCAAGAGAGCTTGAGGAAAAACTCAAAAAGAACAAGTTTGACCTTAACGATCTTCTCGACCAGTTCAGACAGATCAGAAAAATGGGCAGTATCAAAGATATGCTTGCAATGCTTCCGGGTGTCAGCAAGAAAATAAACGATGTCGATATAGACGAAAGACAGTTCGACAAAATCGAGGCTATCATTTTGTCTATGACACCGCAAGAAAGAGCGAAACCCGACATTATCAACCCGTCAAGAAAACGCAGAATTGCGGCAGGTTGCGGAATGCAGGTGGAAGACGTAAACAGATTACTTTCCCAGTACAGACAAATGCAAAAAATGTTCAAACAGCTCAACGGCGGAAAAGGCAGCAAAAAGCGTCGCAGAAGAATGCCGCCGATGAACTTCGGTAACATGAACAACTTCGGTTTATGATAACACGCCGAAAATAAGATAAATCGGGCGTGTACATTAAATAATATTCAACAACAATTTTTGGAGGTAAACAAAATGGCAGTAAAAATCAGACTTCGCCGTATGGGCGCAAAGAGAGCACCGTTCTACCGTGTAGTAGTTGCAGATTCGAGATATCCCCGTGACGGTCGTTTCATCGAAGAAATCGGTTACTACAATCCGATGAAAGAGCCTGTTGACATCAAGATCGACGCTGAAAAAGCTCAGAAGTGGCTCGCTAACGGTGCACAGCCGACAGAGACAGTTAAGGCTCTCTTGAAGAAGTGCGACATCGTTAAGTAATTTTTCAGGAGGATAAGGACTTGAAAGATCTGCTTGTAGCGATAGCTAAAGGCTTGGTCGAACAGCCCGACGCCGTGACGGTTGATGTTGACGATATCAACGAAGAAGGTGTTACGGTATACCACCTCCATGTCGCCGAAGATGATATGGGGCGAGTTATCGGAAAGCAGGGCAGAATTGCCAAAGCTATCAGAGCAGTTATGCGTGCAACAGCTAACCGCAACAACTGCAAAATATCGGTCGAAATCGACTGAGACATCATGCCGCCTTTGGCGGCTTTTTGTTTTGATTTAAAGCACTTGCAACGAATGCACAAAGGACTAAAAAATGAACTGTGCCGAGCTTAACGGGAATCCTTTTCTCCTTAAGCAAAGCAAAACGCAGAAAAAACTTGAAAATGTACGGGAAAGTGGTATGATAGAGGTGCAGGAAATGTTTGAAAGAAAATTTATTCAAGGCATATTGATATTAAACCCGTAAGTGACGAAATTTACAGACATCTTGAAAAGAATTACGCTACTGCTGCCTGTATAGATGATTTTATAATTGTCAGATCTGATGCTACGATAAGTGAAATTTCAGAAAAATATATCACTTTAAACAAAATCGAAGAAACAACAAAGCATTTGTCGAAGTATAAAAAGGAACTCGAATTTTTTTGAAGGGAGAAAGCAATAATGAGAACAGTAAAAGATGAATTTTCCGTAAAAAAGTACAAAGTTCTTATTTTGGACGATAAACTACCCTACAAAGACTTTAATTATGCAATAATTGATGGGAACAGATACAAAATTACAATACCTTACGACATAAAAAACAGTATAGCCATAGAGACAGACCAATCCACGATCGGAAAGATTGTCGAATTTGATTAAACGCTATATACGCTGACGAAAGCACATATAAAAAAGACCACTGCCGTAAATCAGTTGCGACTTACGGCAGTGTTCATTTTATTAGGAGTTTAACTCAAAAAAATGTAATATCTTACTGTTTTGCGCCGGCATCGAACATTTCGAGTGCTTTTACGCTTGCGGCGAAGCAACCTGCCAAGCCGTCTTTATTCATGTTGTCGTATGTATCTCTTCTTGTGTGATAATACGATTCGAGCTTGTGGTTAAGTCCCGTTACGCCCGTAGCTCTGAAACCTGCCTGTGCGAAAGCTGCCGAGTCGGTAGCACCGCCGAGAGGAGGAATCCAGCCCTTGAGACAGGGAAGATTGATTTCTTTGCACGCTTCCATAAACAAATCGGAAACATCTTTGTCAGCCTTTACAGTACCGTTGAGGTCTCTGTAGTTCGTCATCAAGTACTTCGGATCGTGAATTGTATCGTAAGAGAAAATGAATGTCGGAACGTCGTCAAATTCGCCCTTGTGCTGTTCACACCATGCTTTTGCACCTCTGAGACCTGCTTCTTCGGAACCTGTGAGAACAACGCCGAGTTCTGTATTTTCAAGTTCGATACCCTCGTCCTTGAGTGCTTTGAGTATTGCGATACC
>CAZBXS010000189.1:0-2434 GCA_964495955.1 uncultured Faecalibacterium sp. | reverse complement strand
ACCCATACCGAATATACGCCTTGCGTTTATAACGCCGACACCTCTGACTTCAATGAAATGCCGAATATTGTCGGGTGCCGAACCTACGAGCGTCTTAGCTGTTGTCTTTCTTATTTCGACGGCATCGTCGGCTATAAGTCTGTGACCTCTCTTAATAAGTTCGACCGCAGCTTCGCTTTTACCTACACCGCTGTCGCCTAAGATAAGCACGCCTTCGCCGTATACTTCGACTAAAACGCCGTGTCTTGTTATTCTTTCGGCAAGTTCTATGTTAAGATAAGCGATTATAGACGCCATGCATCTTGACGTTGTGTCCGTGGTTGAAAGTACAGGTACACCGTATTTCTCCGCAAAATCAAGTATATCTTTCGGGCATTCGAGACCTCTTGTGACAACGACGGCGACGGGCTTTTTTTGCATGTATATATCCATTCTGCAACGTCTGACGGGTTCGGAGATCTGATTTATAAATTCAATCTCGCTCAAACCCAAAAACTGCATTCTCGTCGGGTCGAAGAAATCTTCATAACCGGAAATTATCAGTCCCGGTCGGTTCACGTCGGGCGAAGTTATCAATATTTCGCTCGGATCTTTCGGAAGATATAAAGGTTCAAATCCGTGATCGTCTATTATCTTTTTCAGTGAAACCGAATACTTTGACATTTTCTACCTCCTAAATGGGCGTTTTCAGCTTTTTATTATACTTCAAAACGAACGCTTTTACAACTGTTTTTCGGAAAATTATAACTTTCTGTAAACTAAAAAGTCAAAGTGTATACGAGTTTTGAGATATTGACACTCCTGTATACGCCGACTTCCGTCAATGCCTGTTTTCCAGTAGTACGGGGTCATTGAGAAAAGATTTTTTATCTGTTCGTTATCAAAAAGTTCTATTTCGCTTTTTACCGGTACTCTTTCGATAAATTCGAAGCCGTCATAATCGGTGTGTTTTACTTCGTTTGTATACGGTTCGTCGTATATGAGAGTTTTCATTTCCCAAAGGTGATATTCTCCCGGTACTGCGATAATAAGTATACCGCCCTTTTTAAGTATACGGCAAAATTCGCTTTCGACTATCGGTGCGAAAACATTCGTGACTATGTCCGTACTGTTTGACTGTATGGGTATATCGAAAATACTCGCAACGGCGTAGTCGATATTTTTATTTGACTTACTCGCCGCTTTTACCGCCGATTTCGATATATCGAAACCCGAAACGTAGAAATTTTTCCTGTTATCCGACAAAACTTTAAACATATTTTCGGTATAATATCCCTCACCGCACCCGGCGTCGACGAGCGAACAGCCGTCGCCTGTATAAGAAAGGACAAGTTCACAAAGTTTGTCCGAAAAAGGCTTGTAATATCCTGCTCTGAGAAAATTTCGGCGAGCGTTCACCATTTCTTTTGTGTCGCCCGGAATACGTGAGTGCATTTTGTTTGACGGCAAAAGATGAACATAGCCTTCTTTAGCTTTGTCGAAGCAGTGGCGGTTTTCGCACACAAGGCTGTTATTCTCCGAAATTAGTGATTTTTTACAAAACGGGCATATAAACTTTGACAAAAATCTCACCTGCGATTATTGATTAAATTTGTAATTACTATTATAATACAATATGAATGTTTTTCCAAGAGGTGTATTTAATAAATGTTGAAATTAGTTTTCAGATATCTGAAATTATACAAAAAGGAAGCGATAATCGGGCCTATTGCGAAACTGACCGAAGCGGTTTTCGAATTGATAGTGCCGATAGTCATGTCTAAAATCATCGACATCGGTATCGCAAATAACGATATTAACTATGTTTTAAAGATGGGCGGAGTTCTCGTTTTACTCGGAGTGCTCGGTCTGTGTTTTGCACTCATTTGTCAGTACTTCGCATCGAAAGCGTCTCAGGGCGTCGGAACCGCACTTCGAAATGACATGTTCCGCCACATTAACACCCTTTCGGCATCGGAAATCGACAAGCTCGGTACATCGACCCTTATAACGAGAATTAACTCCGACGTCAACCAAGTTCAGCTGTCGGTCGCAATGCTCATACGTCTTGCGGTCAGAGCGCCGTTTTTGGTCATAGGTTCGACCGTTGCGGCGATTATGATTGACGCTAAACTGTCGGTAATATTCCTTATCGCAACGCCGTTATTGGCAGTCGTTTTGTTCCTTGTAATGAAATATTCCGTTCCGTTTTACAAGGTAATTCAAAAAAAGCTCGACAGAGTAACGCTCGTCGCAAGGGAAAATCTTTCGGGTGCGAGAGTTATACGTGCATTTTCAAAGCAAAAGCATGAAGAAGAACGGTTCGAGAATTCAGCCGACGAACTCGCCGAAATCTCAATGTCGGTCGGTAAGATATCGGCACTTTTAAGTCCGATGACTTTCGTTATAATGAACACGGCGATAATATTTATCCTGTGGTTCGGCTCAAAAAGAG
>CAZBXS010000188.1:0-2434 GCA_964495955.1 uncultured Faecalibacterium sp. | reverse complement strand
ACCCCTCTGTCCGCCTACGGCGGACATCTCCCCTAAAGGAGAGACGAGATGTAGTCTCTGCACAAATTCGGTCTTGGCTCACCTTTAGGGAAAGCGGCGAGGTGAAGCCTCGATTGAGGGTTACGGTTCGTTACGCTCACAGGTAAGAGGTAAAAAGTAATAGGTAAGAAGTGACGGACGTGGTACAAACTAACCCCAACCCTCAAACCAACCCACACAGTCATTTCGAACTTCGAATTCCGCATTCCGAATTGAGCGAAGCTCGTTGTTTCGCATTTAAAAAAGGAGGCTTTCGCCCCCCCTTTTTTCATTCGTTTGTATCGGAAGCTGATGAGGTGTCTTGAGCGTCGGTCGGGTCTTCGTATTTTATACTGCCCAGCAGGTCTTCTGTATCCTTGACACTGTTTTCTCTTAATTCTTCTGATATGACTTCGTCGAAGTATTCGCTTGCAAAATCATATGTAAAGCCGGATACCGCATGATTAAGTTCGTCTGTATCGGAAAGAAGAGAGAACGGGACTACTTTGTAATTTGTATATCCCTTTTCATACATTGTCACGGTCGGTATCAGCTTTGCACTTTCGAGTTTAACGTTTCCGTCTGCATCTTTTGAGTAGACTACGTCGGCTATCGCTCCGAGCATGTTTTCCTTGTCGGTCTGTGACGACATGAAGTTGCCCAAAGAGTTAGCTATGACCGCTTTTGTGCCGTCTCCGTTGTCACGAACTTCTAACGGCTGTACGGAATGTGTGCCTGTACCGACGACAACATCTGCGCCGAACGATACGGCATAATTTATGCAGTTGATTTGTTCGCTTGTCGGCTCTTTTTCTTCGTTGCCTGCGAAATTGACGGCTACAACGACTACATCAGCCTTTTCTTTGGCGTCTTTTATCATGTGTTTGAGGTTGTTGTAAGCGTCTACCTGCGATTTTCCGCTCTCGTCAAGCGTGATTATCTGTACACCCGACTCGGAGGAATAACCGCTTGCGTTCATTTCACAGGTAAATGATACGAACGCAAATTTTATGCCGTTCGCCTCTTTTATCTTCACTTCGGAAAGGTCGGCTTCGTCGGAATATACGCCCGTTAAAAGTACGTCGGACTTCGTTTTCCAGTAGGAAATAGTGTCTTCAAGTCCGTCCTCGCCCTTGTCCCACGCATTTTTGCTTGCGTGGTTGATGACGTTAAATCCGATTTTGACCAGTTCGTCGCCCAATGCCGTCGGCGTACAGAATTTCGGGTAGCTCGACGGGGAAATTTCGTCCGAAAGCACAGTCGCCTGATTTATCATGGCTATGTCTGCCTCGGAAATTATGTCTTTTACTTCGCCGTACATTGACGAAAAGTCGTAACTTCCGTCGTCTTTTTCGGCTTCTTTGTACATCTTGTCGTAGATGATGTTTTCGCCTGCGAACATCAGCCTTGCGGTCTCTTTTTCGGCTGTTTCGTCCTCGCCCGTCGTGCTTTCGCCTGAGTACAGGAAAGTGAAAGCGTCCTTCATATCGCTTGCGACATCGGGTTTAAGATGCCCTAAGGCGAGATATCCGCAGCATGAAAGCGATACAACAGCCAAAACGCATATCATCGCTATAGATGCGACAAAGCCGTCGTTTTTCTTTTTGCCGTTATTTTTTTCGTTGGCGGTATTTTTTACATTGCCTTTTTCTGTGCCTGTTGCACTGTTTTTACCGTCTTTGTTTTTACCGTTTTTCATTTCTGCCTCCTTTATATATTAGAAAGCTATCTTTTCTTCCACATACTTAACAAGTTCTGTAATGGGGATACGAACCTGCTCCATGGTATCTCTGTCACGGACGGTTACGCAGTTATCCGCCTGTACTTTTTCATCACCGACAGTTTCAAAGTCGACCGTCACGCAAAGAGGAGTGCCGATTTCGTCCTGACGGCGATATCTCTTGCCGATAGAACCTGCGTCGTCGTAGTCGACCATGAAGTGCTTCGAAAGTTCGGCGTATACTTCACCGGCTTTATCGCCCAATTTCTTTGAAAGCGGAAGTACCGCTACCTTATAAGGAGCGAGTGCCGGGTGGAAATGCATGACTACACGGGTGTCGTTCTTTTCGGCGTCAACAACTTCTTCGTCGTACGCTTCGGTAAGTACGGCAAGGAAAAGTCTCTCAACGCCAAGCGAGGGCTCGATAACGTAAGGAACGTATCTCTCGTTTGTTGTCGGGTCGAAGTAGTCAAGCGCCTTGCCCGAAGTGTTGATGTGTTGCGTAAGGTCGTAGTCCGTTCTGTCGGCTACGCCCCAAAGTTCGCCCCAGCCGAACGGGAAGAGGTACTCAAAGTCGGTCGTGGCTTTTGAATAGAAACAAAGTTCCTCTTTGTCGTGGGCTCTAAGACGCAGAGTGTTTGCGCTGATACCCAGAGAATAAAACCAGGCACGGCAGAAACCTCTCCAGTAATCGAA
>CAZBXS010000187.1:0-2486 GCA_964495955.1 uncultured Faecalibacterium sp. | reverse complement strand
GCTGTTGCAAAATACCATGCGACCATCATTTTTACATAATATTCTTCCGAGCGAATTTCCAAAATCATCTTCGGATATTGCAAATCAAAATCTTCGTCCAAGAAATGTTCCATCAGCATTTCGACTGCAAAGCGCAAGGTGTAGGTTTCTTCTGATGAGAGCCAAATTTTAATTTGCTCTAAAAGCTCTTTTTTGTGTTTTTTGAATACTTTTGGCGACATTTGATCGCAAGTTGCCCAATTATCGACAAAAGGAAGAAATTTGTTCAATTCGTCAGTACAGAAATCATAATCTTTTATTTCGGAAATCAGAAAAGCGTGAAGTTGGTTTTCGTCAAAGTATTTGTGTGGCAAATCGCTTAAAAAATCGGAAAAGTCGCTTTCTTTATAAAGTTTTTTGGCAAGTGCTCGCAAAACCGGAGTTCTGACGCCGATTATAGTTTCGAAAGGAAGCGTCGGCAAAAGTTTCGCCTGAAAATCCCGATATTTTATGTCCTGATTTTGAAAAAGTAGTTTTTGAATTTCGGATTTTTGCATGGTTGCCTCCGAGGGTACTAAATACTTATTTACCATAAGATGTTAGACTTTATTTTAAATTTCTGCATTCATTTTATCACTTTTCAGTGATTTGTCAACATTCGACAAGTCTGCCGTGTACATGCTGTTTTTAATATTTTTCCGATTTTCCTTGTACTATCGCACGATTTTGTGATACAATGAACCCAAGCTGACGAGAGTCAGCTTAACTTAGTGACAAAGGTGGTAATAAAATGGAAGAAAAAAGAAATGTATATATAGTCGGGCATCGAAATCCTGACACCGACTCGATATGTTCCGCCATAGCTTACGCCGATTTGAAAAACCGTGACGGCGGTGCGTATCACTACACGCCTACACGTGCAGGTCAGATAAATTCGGAGACCGAATATGTACTCAACTATTTCGGCATGGAGCAACCCCTTTATCTCAACAACCTCGGAACACGTGTCAAAGAGATGGAAATTCGCCATACTCAACCGATAAAGCGTGACCTTTCGCTTAGAAAAGCGTGGCAGTTAATGGCTGACGAAAAATGCGTCACTCTGCCTATAGTCAACGATGAAAATGTACTTGAGGGACTTATCACGATTCAGGATATTGCGACGTCGTACATGCAAGAGCTCAGCGCAACGATACTTTCCGATGCAAAGACGCCGTACAAAAACATTGTCGAAACGCTTGATGCGAAGATGATAGTCGGCGACATCAACGCAAACTTCGAAAACGGTCAGGTCATCATCGCCGCCGCCAATCCCGATGTCATGGAGGAGTACATCAAAAAAGACGACATGGTCATTCTCGGCAACAGATATGAGTCTCAGCTGAGCGCCATTGAAATGCAAGCCGGTTGTATCGTCGTCTGTTTAGACTCGCCTGTATCAAAATCAATACAAAACTTAGCTAAATCCAACGGCTGTACCGTACTTGTCTCACCTCTTGACACCTACGCCGTCGCACGTCTTCTCAACCAGAGCATGACCGTAGAGTACTTCATGACCAAAGACGGTCTTGTAACATTTGATCCGTACGACTACACCGAGAGCGTCAAGACGGTCATGTCGACACGCCGTTTTCGTGATTTTCCCGTAACGGATAAATCGGGGCACTACATAGGTATGATCTCAAGAAGAAATCTTCTCGGTGTCAAGAAAAGAGCCGTAATTCTCGTCGACCACAACGAAGTTACACAAGCGGTCGACAACATCGAAAACGCCGAAATTCTTGAAATAATCGACCATCATCGTCTCGGCTCGATACAAACAATAGAGCCTGTATATTTCAGAAACGAACCCGTCGGCTGTACCGCAACGATAATTTGGCAGATTTATAAAGAAAAGGGGTACGAAATACCCAAAGCCATTGCCGGACTTTTGTGTAGCGCCATTCTTTCGGACACTCTCCTTTTCCGCTCGCCGACATGTACCGTAATAGACAAAATCGCAAGCGAAGAGCTTTCGAAAATTGCAGGTATCGACTGCGAAAAATTCGCCATGGACATGTTCACGGCAGGAAGTAACCTAAGACAAAAGACCGCAGAAGAAATTTTCTATCAAGACTACAAGAAGTTCGAATTCGGAAAAGTCACTTTCGGTGTCGGACAGATAAGCTCGATGAACGAAAACGAACTTTTGGCAATAAAAGAAAAATTGGCTCCGATGCTCGAAAAAGTCTGCCGTGAAAGGACACTCGACATGGCATTCTTCATGCTTACGGACATTCTCAAAGAGCGTAGCGAACTTTTATGCTACGGAAAAGATGCGGATGAGTTTATCTTCGAAGCATTCGGACGCAAACCCGAAAACGACTCAATAATTTTAGAGCGTGTCATTTCAAGAAAGAAACAGCTTATCCCCGCATTCATGAATGCGATAAACAAAGAAAGCGCCTTAGCGTAAGCATTGAAGTCAAATCCGAACCCGATTTGTTTTGGCTCCTCGGCGCATCTGC
>CAZBXS010000186.1:0-2540 GCA_964495955.1 uncultured Faecalibacterium sp. | reverse complement strand
CTGATTAGGCGGGAGACCGAAATCCCCCAACATAAAATTACCTTTTTATTATATATCCTGCGATTTAATAAGTCAATCTTTTCGGAATAAAGATTTTGTTTATCTGTACCGAACATTTTGTATATATTGCCAAAAACTATCACAAAATGTCGGGTTCGTCGGTGTTTGTCCAATTGTTTATGTCTTCTTTGACTTTTGCGTACTTTTTGGCGGGTATCGGTATTTCCTCACCTGTATCGAGCGTCAGACGGTAGTTACCTATCTTTTTGACACGTCTTAGATTTACGATATAACTTGCGTGACAGCGATAATAGTAATCCGGCAGTTTCTTTTCGACTTCTTTTAACAGCTGAGTGACGAGGAAAGTTTCATCGTTTGTATGTACATAGCACTGAACGCCTTTTCCGCCCTCTATATAAACTATCGCATCTTCCGATACGTAATAGTTCGAATTGCCGACGCCCGAAAAAAGTATCTTTTTGACGGATTTTCGCTGTGTCATGAGTATATCGACAAGACTTCTTTCGTCGCTGTCTATGGTATATTTACCGTTTGAACTCTTGCCTCCCCTTTTCGTGACATCGGACAGGTGAATGAGCGGACTTTTCCATGCGTACGTTCCGTCGGGGAGCTTTTTCCTTTTTGAAAGTACAAGCATATGTCTGTTAAACTTCGAAACTTTTCCGTCGGGGTGATAGGCATAGAGCGTGTATTCGGCTAAGAAAGCAAAAGCGTCGGCTTTCATTGGGAAAAGTTTGACGGCGAGGTCTTCGACGTTAAAGCTCAGCGTCCTGTTTTCACGCCTAAAGAACTCGACTAATTTTTCTTTGCCGACTATGACCTGCCCTTCCATTGGCCCGTACCAAACAACATTGTCATCGACGTTATCCAAGAATTCGACTTCGCCCGTTTTGTAATAGTTTTCGAGCGAGTCGATACAGAATTTTTCAATAAATTCGAGCATAAGAGCACCTCCAACGGCTTTATTATAACAAATTTCGGCTGATTTTTCAATAGATTACCCGTCATTTTTTTATTTTAGCGGTCATTTATTTATTCGTGTTGACATATTTTGGAGTTTGCTATATAGTAGTCAAGGTTTTTATTTACAATATTTGGAGGTTTATTTATGAAAGCACCTATATACCCCGAAAACGAAAGAGGCTATCTTGCTAAACCGGGCAATCAGTCATGCTACGAATACATGCTTGAAAGCTCGTCTAAGATAATCAAAGACGTCGGTGATTACACCGCATTCGTCAATCTCGACTGCGAAACAAAGGTCACTCAGCTTATCGCCGACGTTGAAAAATTGGCTGCGTTTTTGAGCGCCAACGGATTTAAAAAAGGCGATGTCATCAGCGTCTTTCTTCCGACTTCGGCTCATGCGTTTATCACATTCTACGCTCTTAACAAACTCGGTATTATATGTAATATGATCCACCCCCTGCTTCCGCCCGATGCGGTTTGGGAGAATATCGAGATTACAAAGTCAAAAGCAATATTCGTCCTTGACAGAGCTGCAGGTGCCTATGAAAGCGTTATCAGCAAGATATTTACTATAGTTTGTTCGACTTCCGATTACACATCGGGCCCGATAAAGCCTTATGTTGTCGCTGACGACGCCAAAAACTCGAATATCCCCGATTGCGATACCGTTCACATATACAGAGACATCATGGCAGGCGACTATCCCGCCGTTGAAACCGTAAAAGGTCTCGGAAAAGAAACAATGTACTACCTCGCAGGCGGCGGCACGACGGGCAGAAGCAAAATTATCAAGCTCTCGTCATATGCGTTTAACTATGTCGCTTACGCTTGCTACTTATTTGACAGAGATTGCAAAAAGCACGAATACGGCAATTCATACTGCCTTTGCGTACTCCCCTGTTTCCACGCTTACGGTTTGGGAGAAGGTATGCACTACTTCGTTTGTAACGCATATTCGGGCATAGTTATGCCGAAGTTCGACCCGCAAAAAGCCAACGACTATGTCAGCAGATATAATGTTAAGGAAATTTTCGGTGTACCGAACATGTTCAAAAAGATGATCGAAGCCGACAACTTCGACAACCCGGGCGTTAAAAATCTCGACTTCATTTCATGTGGCGGCGATGTCGTAACGAAAGAATTTTCGGAAGAATTCAACGCAAGAATGAAGAAAAACGGTGCCGACTGTCCGATATATCCCGGTTACGGTTTAACCGAAGTTTGCGCTCTTGCCACAGCTAACAGCAAAACGCACAACAAGCTCGGCAGTGTCGGTCTCCCCGTTGTAGATACCGAAGTTCGTATCGTTGACGAAAACAAAAACGAACTTCCCACAGGTCAGATCGGCGAAATCATCATTCACAGCGAATGCATGATGAACGGATATCTCGATGACGGCTACGTCAAAGATGACGGTATTTGGTACGACGAAAACGGTGTAGGTTGGATTTGCACCGGTGACGCAGGTAAGCTCGACGAGGACGGATACCTGTTTATATCGGGAAGATTAAAGAGAGTTATAATCATTTCGGGATATAATATTTATCCGC
>CAZBXS010000185.1:0-2572 GCA_964495955.1 uncultured Faecalibacterium sp. | reverse complement strand
ACTCCAAACTATGCCGATATTTTCCCAAGGAATAAAATCCCTTAGTGAGACACCCTTTGGGCGTGCTTTTTGCATTTTCTGTTCTGTATTTCTATTGAATTTCGGCATTTTCGCAGTTTTTGAGTTTTACCGAAATTTTAGTTTCGGTAAAGTTATTTTTGAATTGAAGATTTTTCGTTGACGACGCCCATAGGGTTTGCCCTGAGTGAAATCTGTTGCCGATGATTTTCACGTTTTCGTGTACAGCACCGTCATATACGCTGTTTTCGGGTTTAATCATTATCGCAGGTTCACCGTATCTTAAAAAATCGTTGTTTTCGATTGTGACGTCCTTACAGCAGCCACTCTCGTACCAATTTTCAGCATCGTCGGAAATTAGTACGTTACTCATTGCGGTTGATACGAACCGATTATCGCTTAGGGTGACCTTTCCTCTCGTTGTCACGAGCACTCCCCTCGTGACAATTCTCGATACCCTGTTATTTCTGAATTCGACATTTGGGCAAGCTGTTATGTTTTCCACAGCCGAGCCTGTTTTCGCTTTGTACTTGTTGACGAGTTCCAATTTTATGTCTTTTTCGTTCATTAAGTCGGTGCGTTTTACTTTGGCACGACCCGTTTCCCTTAGCGTTTTCGGGTCGATAAACGCTATTTCGTCGCCTGTACAAAAAGGATCAAAACCGTGGGTTTGTGGGTGCATAAATCTGACTGTGAGGCTGTTTTCGTCCGAATGTATCGTTTTGAAATGTACGCCGTGGAAGTTTGCACAGTCGTCACCTGCTCCGCAAAACTCGCAACCGACGACCGAAATGTCCCCTCGGCACATGTTCGCCTGTACAAAATCGGCACACGACGCCAAGGCTAAATCGCTGCTGGCGAGCGGAGCAAAAACAGAATTTTCTATTTTGACATTTTCGGAGCACTGCATGACTACGGCAAGTGAGTAATTGAAGCGTTGTTTTATGTTTTCGAGCTTGATATTTTCGCATTTTTCGACGAAAATACCGGCAAACTGTCTTCGAACGTCGTAGATGTAAAAGCTGTCTTTGAGCCGAAATTTTCGGGTGTTCGGGTAGTAGGCACGAAATCCGTCCTGCGTTTTCGAAAATCCGAGCGCAGAGCAAAGCGGATGTTTTACCCTTTCGACATAATCGCCGTCCCCTGCTCTCATTCTCGGTATCCAGCGTGCAACACGTGCATTTTTATTGACGGGATAGTTATAATCTTTTCCGACGAAATGCGGTATTTTTCCGTCGAACTCGATATTTGTCTGTTTATCCGAAGTAAAATCGACGCTGAAAGGCGTTTTGCTTTTGACTGTCAGTCTGTGCATATCGGGCGATTTATGGCGAATTTCAATATTTTTCAGCGTAACATTTTTGCAATTCGACAATACGACGTTTGTCGTTTTTCCGTCTATAACAAAAATTGCGTCGTTGCCGTCGACCGTAATATTTTCGAAATCTTTCATATAAAACGCTACTGCGTTCAAATGCGGAGTCTCGTTTTCGGAAAATTCACTGTCGCCTACGGTGTTTGTTATGTGAAGTATGTACCGATTACATTTTTCGGCGTCGATATAATATACGCCTGTTTGAAACTTGATTTCACGGCAGTTATTATCTTTCGCAAACTTCAACATTTCGGCAAGTTTTTGCGAAATTTCGCTTTCGGGCACTATTCCGAAATTTTCGGCTTTCAAGATATCCATAATGTCCTCCGTCGCTTTAGTTACGAAAATTTTCATCGTGTTTAATTCTATCACAAAGTACGTTTGCGGTCAACTGTGTAATGAAAACCGGTTGCGTGCGCAGTAGCAAAGCGAGTGCACGCACGCAAAACGGAGGCTCGATGCCTCCGTTTTGCGTTGAGCAGGAACTTGCAACCTGCGTTTAAAATGTCGGATACAGCAGGTAGTGAATGTGCAACTGCCAATTTGACATTTACTGCACAGCCGTCCGGGCACTTTCGCCACTTCGTGACTACTGCGCCCTGATAAGCAAACTAACTACTTGCACCCACCAAAATATCTGTAGCAAATTAAAAAGTACAACGACAAAAAACAAGCCGAAAATCCGTCACTCTTCCATTTGTTTGCCGAGAAATGACGCAGCCACATGTACGAGCTTCACATCGGTTTGTGACGGCATTGCACTTTTCTCCGACGACAAAATTGCGACTGCACCGAGCACGTCACCCGAACCGATTATAGTCGACATGGCGGAAACGGTGAGATCAACGCCGTCAGCCACGGTAAAAGTTTCGGAATTTGCGTCACGGACGAAATTTTTACGGCTTTCCATATAACTTTCCATAAACGGAGAAATGCGCTTATCCAAAGCGTCCTTTTTAGGTATCCCCGACACTGCGATTATGTGATCACGGTCACAGATAACGATCGGCGAACCGGTAGTACGACTGAGAATTTCTGCATATTGTTTGGTGTACGGGCCGAGTTCACCTATCGGAGAGTACTTTTTAAAAATCACCTCGCCGTTAGTATCGGTGTAGATTTCCAGCGGGTCGCCTTCACATATAACATTGACACCGAAAGCCTTGTCCTTTTGGTTTT
>CAZBXS010000184.1:0-2581 GCA_964495955.1 uncultured Faecalibacterium sp. | reverse complement strand
GTGTATACAGACCCGTAGTCTACGATTTGTGCTCCGGTAGCGGTTGCATAGGCTTGAGCGTAAAAAAACTGCTCCCGTCGGCGAGAGTATTTATGGTTGAAAAAAGCGATGATGCTTTAAAGTACCTCAACAAAAACAGAGAAGAGCTCGACCTTATGCGTGAAAGCGCCGTTATAAAAGGCGATATAACTCTGGGATACGACGGCTTTTCTTCATTGCCGAGACCCGATGTGATACTTTCAAATCCGCCTTATATTCGTACAGATGACATACCGCTTTTACAAAAAGAAGTACTCCGTGAGCCGAAAACGGCGCTTGACGGCGGAAAAGACGGACTTATCTTTTACCGCTGTTTAGCTGAAAAATGGTTGCCGTACATAAACGCAGGTGGATATATCGCAGTTGAGTGCGGAGAAGATCAAGCGGACGATATACTCGAAATGTTTATGCCGTACTGTGAACAGGTCGACGTGCTCAACGATTTTGCGAATATCAGACGTGTTGTCATCGGCACTGTGGGAAACAAACAAAAGGAGGAATAAGATGATACTCGATATCATTCAAAACGGATTTTCAACAAGTACAATTATAGGACTTTTCGTTAGAATATTTGTTATATTTTGTATTCTTCCCGTCCATGAGTGTGCCCACGCTTTTGTAGCGCACAAGTTGGGTGACGAAACCGCCAAACTTTCGGGCAGAATGACCCTTTCACCTTTGGCACATATTGACCCGTACGGCGCAATTTTAATGGTAATCGCAGGTGTCGGTTGGGCGAAACCCGTCCCCGTCAATATGCGAAATTTGAAAACGAAGAACAAAAAATTGGGCATGGCGTTAGTGTCTTTTGCAGGCCCTGTATCAAATATCTTAATGGCGCTTTTGTTCATGTTCATAATGTGCATCGTCGCCGTATTTTTCGAAGTTACGAATTTAACGCAGTCAATATATACATTTTTCTATGTTGCGGCGTCTTTAAATGTCACTCTCGCCGTGTTCAATTTGATACCCGTACCGCCACTTGACGGATCGAGGCTTATAACTTTGATAATACCCGACAAGTACTATTACAAAATAATGAGATACGAACGCTACATCGGTATAGGCTTTATGGTGCTCATTCTTTTCGGCGTACTTGATGTACCGTTGAGCTATCTTAGTAATTTCCTTTTTAACGGTCTGTATGCGATAGCAAAATTCCCGTTTAGATTTTTATAAGGCGGTAAGAACTCAGATAATGGAAAAAATATCATACAAGTTAGATGTATTCGAAGGCCCCATGGACTTGCTTTTACATCTTATAACCAAGCATAAACTGAATATCAACGATATCCCCATCTTCGAACTTGTCGAACAGTACACCGATTATGTCAGACAAATGCAGGAAGCGGACATGGACGTTGCCAGCGAATTTTTGGAGATGGCTGCCCGTTTGGTGTACATAAAAACGGTATCTCTCTTGCCGGTTTACGAGGAAGCGGAGAAGCTCAAGCGTGAACTTACGGGCGAACTTATTGAGTACAGGGACTGTAAGTTGATGGCGGGAAAACTCGCTAAGACTGCCAACGGATTTGACTACTTTTGGCGTGAAACCGAAGAAATCGAGCAGGATCATACTTACACGAGATCTCATGAGGGCGAAGAACTTTTCAGAGCGTACATTTCGGCGGTCGGAAAGGGAAAAAGAAAACTGCCACCGCCGATAGATTCGTTCAAGGCGATAGTCGTAAAAAAAATAGTATCGGTAGGCTCGAAAATATCAGTCATATTCGACAAACTTAAAAACAAAACCCGTGTTCGCTACCTCAGCTTTTTCGAGGACGCCGAGACACGCTCGGATATGGTTGCGACATTTCTTGCAATGCTCGAACTTATAAAATCAAAGAAAATTAAGGTCGACGGCGAAAATGCCGATATGACCGTCACAATAGCCAAAGGAGAATAAACTTGAACGCTAAACAGTTACAGGCGACACTCGAAGCGATACTTTTCGCCGTCGGTGAGCCGATTGAAATATCAAGACTTTCCCAGTCGCTTGAAATCGACGAGGAAACCGTTACGCTGTCGCTTAAAAATCTCGCAGCGACACTCGAAGAAAGAAACAGCGGTCTGTGCTTACTGCGTCTTGACGATAAATACCAACTTTGTACCAAAAGCGACTTTGCTCCCGAAATAAGAAAGGTTCTCGAAGTCAAAAAGAACGCTCCGCTGTCAAATGCGGCTTTCGAAGTTTTGGCGATTATTGCGTACAACCAACCGGTTACGAAATCGTTTGTCGAACAGATAAGAGGAGTTGACTGCTCAGGCGTCATGGCGTCACTTTGTCAAAAATCGCTTATTGAAGAAAAAGGCAGGCTCGATTTACCGGGAAGACCGCTTATATACGGAACGACACCCGAATTTTTGCGCTGTTTTTGTATTTCGTCTCTCGATGAATTGCCGTCACTGCCGTCGGATGATGTACAGGTGACGATGGAAGAAGCGACGGAAAATGTACAACAGGAAGAAATAAACAAAATTTCCGATAAAACCGATTAAGATTTTTCATAAAAGGTTGACGAAAATGATTTTTTAATGTAAC
>CAZBXS010000183.1:0-2671 GCA_964495955.1 uncultured Faecalibacterium sp. | reverse complement strand
AGTCTCGCCTGAGGGGTTCGGTCGCAAGCAAAACCAAATATAAACACAAAGCTTCCCACAAAACAGGCGTTTCGGCTTTGCCGAAACGCCTTAATTCTTACTTCTTACCTATTACCTTTTACTTCTTACCTGCGAGCGAAGCGAGCCTTCCCTCTCCCTCTTCGAGAACACGCAGCCGCAGTAGTTTTGTCTGTACAGACCGTATTCTTTCGAAAGCACGATCGACCTTTGGTATCCGCCTTTTTTCTTAAAGTCAGACGGCAGAAAAACTGCCCCGTACTTTTCACCGGCAATTTGACCGACTTCGTTCAGGACTTGGGCGTTTTTGAGCGGACTTATTGTAAGCGTGGTGGTGAAAAAGTCGAAACCGTACTTTTTTGCGTATTCGGCTGTTTTTTCAAGCCGAAGTTCGAAGCACTTTTTGCATCTTTCTCCGCCCTCTCGGCAGTCCTCTAAGCCTTTGATTTTCGTATAAAATTCCGAGCTGTCGAAATTTTCGACTTTGAGTTTAATTTTGTACCCGAAGCGTGAATTCATTTCTTCGATAAGTCGCATTTCTTCGTTTGCCCGCTTTTCATATTCTTCTTCGGGGTACAGGTTAGGGTTATAAAACAGGACGGTTATGTCGAACTTTTCGGCGAGGTACTCAAGGCAATAACTGCTGCAAGGTGCACAGCAGGCGTGTAATAAAAGTGTGGGTTTTATCCCTGCCGATTCGTTTTCGGATATTATCCTGTCAAGTTCCTGTTGGTAATTCACCGTTTTTCACTCCCGACTTTCCGCTGTTTTATAAAGTGCGGCGTATATTCCGTTCTTTTCGATGAGTTCTTCGTGCGTACCCTTTTCTTCAATTCCGTTTTCGGTCAGCACTATTATCGCATCGGCGTTTTTCACCGTCGTCAATCTGTGAGCTATGGTAAACGTTGTCCTGCCTTTTGCAAGTCTCGACAGCGATTTTTGAACAAGCATTTCGCTTTCGTTGTCAAGCGCAGACGTCGCTTCGTCGAGTATGAGTATCGGCGGATTTTTTATAAATACACGTGCTATGCTTATTCTCTGTTTCTGTCCGCCCGACAGCATAACTCCCCTTTCGCCTACATATGTGTTGTAGCCGTTTGGCAGTGCCGATATAAATTCATGTGCGCCTGCGAGTTTGCTTGCGTTTATAACTTCTTCGTCCGTTGCGTTCGGTTTTCCGTAGGCGATGTTATCCCTGACAGTACCGGAAAACAGGTAGATATCCTGTTGCACTACGCCGATATTCGCCCGAAGCGACTTTAAAGTCAGATTTTGTGTATCTGTACCGTCAATTAAAATCCGTCCTGCGCTGAGTTCGTAAAATCTCGGTATGAGGTTGCACAGCGTCGTTTTTCCGCTTCCGGACGGGCCGACTATCGCTATGTTTTCGCCGGCTTTAACGTCAAGGTTAATGTGATTTAACACCTCGCCTTTTTCTTCGGTGTACTTGAAAGTCACATTATCGAAAGTAACATTTCCCTGTACGTTTTCAAGCTCTTTGGCATCGGGCAAGTCCTCTTTTTCGCCCGGTGCGTCCATGATTTCGCAAAACCGTTCTATACCCGTCATACCGTCCTCGAACTGCTCGGAGAACTCGACTATCCTCTTTATGCTGACAAGGAGGGTCGAAACATACAACAAGTACGCCGTAAAATCAGCCGGAGAAATTTTCCCCTGTATCATGAACACAGCGCCGATAACGACGATCACAATGTACATCAAGCCTTCAAACACCCTCGTCGTCGTGTGAAAAGCACCCATGTACTTGTACGACTCGGCTTTCGATTTGAAAAATTTCGCATTTCCGACGGCAAATTTTCTGTTTTCCTCTTCTTCGTTGGAGAAAGATTTTACAACTCGGATACCTAAAAGGCTGTCCTCGGCTTGCGAATTGACTTCGCCAAGCTCGTGCTTTCTTTCTTTAAAAGCGGTTCGCATCTTTTTGCGTGATTTTGATGTACAAATAAGCATCAGCGGTAAAACGGCAAAAAGCGAGAGGGTCAACGCCACGTTCACACGGCAGAGTATCACGAAAGTTGCGGTAATTTTCACCCCGGCGATGAAAAATTCTTCGGGGCAATGGTGGGCAAACTCGGTTATCTGGAACAAGTCGTTGGTAAGGCGTGACATCAGCTGACCTATTTTCATGTCGTCGAAATATGAAAACGGCAATTTTTGCAAATGCGCAAACAGGTCTGCACGCATATCGGTCTCGATTTTAGTGCCCATAATGTGACCGTATGAGTTCATGTAGTAATAAGCTACAGCGTCTATAAGCCGAAGAAGTACATAGACACCGCCGAGCGTCAATATCATTTGTACAGTCAGGGCGGATATATCGTTTATAGCTGTATCGGTTATTTTGCGGACGATCATAGGCAAAACAAGTTCGCCCAAAGTCGTCAAGCCCGCACAGAAAAGGTCAAGTGCGAGCGACGGATAATATTTTTTAAAGTACGGTAAAAACCGTTTCATGAGTTTAATGTTGTTTGAATTTTTCATGGCAATCACTTTTGTAAATTCGAAATTCGAAATGCGAAGTTCGAAATGGTTTTATTTTTTGGTTTGTGCGGGTGGGGTCGGTTTCTGCTTAGCTAAACCCCTCTGTCCGCCTACGGCGGACATCTCCCCTAAAGGAGAGACGAGATGTAGT
>CAZBXS010000182.1:0-2680 GCA_964495955.1 uncultured Faecalibacterium sp. | reverse complement strand
CAGATGCGCCGAGGAGCCAAAACAAATCGGGTTTGGATTTGACTTCAATGCTTATATATTGGGAGGTGCTTATATGTTTAACATTCTTGTAGTTGAAGATAACGCCGATATGCGTGAACTTTTTTGCACAGTACTAAATGACGGCGGATATCACACAGTCTCGGCTGTTGACGGGGAAGATGCACTTGATATAATGGACAGAGAATATATCGACCTTATCGTAGCGGACATAATGATGCCGAACATGGACGGATATGAACTGACGAAGTCACTGCGTGAAGCGAAATACGATCTTCCGATACTCATTGTTACGGCAAAAGACCAATTCGCCGATATGCAAAAGGCATTTCGTGCAGGAACGGACGATTACATGATAAAGCCGATAAACGTAAATGAACTGCTTTTGAGAGTTGAGGCACTTTTACGCAGGGCGAGGATATCAAGCGAAAAGAAAATAACCGTCGGCTCGACGACATTTAACTATGACGCTTTGACTGTGACAATAAACGGTACAGAGACAATTTTGCCGCAGAAAGAATTCTATCTTATCTACAAACTTCTCTCGTACCCGAACAAAATATTCACCCGTCAACAGCTCATGGACGAAATTTGGGGAATGTTTTCCGAGACGGACGAAAGGACGGTCAACACCCATATCAACAGGCTTCGTGACCGATTTTCCGCCTGCGACGACTTCGAAATCGTCACTGTCAGAGGACTTGGATATAAGGCGGTGAAAAAGAGTGAATAGAAACGGACATTCAAGGCTTTGGCTTTATTTTTCGGGCGTTATCTCGGCGACGGTGTTTTCGGTTTTCACGCTCGTTACTGCGGTTTGGTTCGCTTTGCATGAACTCGGCGTAATACAAACGGATATCAGAGGACGGCGTATTCCTTTGGCGGTTTTCGCCCTCGGCAGTGTACTGCTCGGTACCGTCATAGCTCTTTTCGTCGGCAAAACGATAATAAGACCCGTCGAAAATATCGGGAACGCTTTTTCCGAACTGTCACACGGCAATTTCGACGTAAAAGTTCCCGAAAACGAAAAGCTCGTCGAAATTCGGAAAATGGCTGAAAGATTTAACGCCATGACATATGACCTGTCACACATTGAGACCCTGCGAAACGATTTTGTCGCCAATGTGTCTCACGAATTTAAGACGCCCATTGCCGCTATCGAGGGGTACGCCACGCTTCTTCAAAATCCTAATTTATCGGAAGAAAAACATGACAGATACATTGAAAAGATACTCGAAAATTCAAGACGGCTTTCGAATTTGTCGGGTAATATTCTGATGCTTTCAAAGCTCGAAAACAGGGAAACTGTCCCGGATAAGACAGAATACCGACTTGACGAACAAATCAGAAAATGCATACTCATGCTCGAAAGTCAGTGGACGGAGAAAAATATTCAGTTCGATATAACTTTGCCGAGGCTCGCTTTTTACGGCAGTCAGTCACTTTTGGAACAGGTTTGGCTGAACATTCTCGACAATGCGATCAAACATTCACCCGACGGCGAAGTTATCATAGTCACGGCAAAATCGGAAGATGACATTTCCATCACCGTATCGGACAGAGGAGACGGAATGAGTGAGGAAGTACAAAAACACATTTTCGAAAAGTTTTATCAGGGTGACACCTCACGAAAAGCCGAGGGCAACGGTTTGGGTTTAGCTCTCGTCAAGCGTATTCTCGACCTTTGTAAAGGTGAAATTTCGGTCAAGAGCTCAGTCGGAAACGGCGCCGAATTCACCGTAATTTTACCGAAAAACGATATATAAAGTTTACCTTGAGTTTTTCTTCGAGTGATATAATCCAGCTTACAAGCTAAATTTAACACTTACGGAGGTAATTTCAATGGTTTTATATTTCAGCGGAACGGGTAATTCAAAATACATCGCCGAAAAAATCGCCGAAAGAAGCGGTGACAAAATAATTTCCATCGGCGAACGAATCAAAAATAATAATTATCAAGCGATAAAATCCGACAAGCCACTCGTATTTGTCGGCCCCGTATATGCGGGAAGATATCCCGGAATTATGGACGACTTCATTAAAAAAGTCGAATTTGACGGCATACAGCAGGCTTATTTCATAGCGACCTGTGCCGCAACACCTTGGCAGACGGCAAGCTATGTCAAAAAGATGTGCACTCTCAAGCAGTTCACTCTCAGAGGTTTCAACTCCGTACTCATGCCCCAAGGTTATGTAGCGGGCGGAGGTACACAGCCGAAAGAAGCTAACGACAAAGTTTTGGCAAATGCCGAACCTAAGATAGAAAAAATCGCCGACCTTATTTCGAAAAATGAGCCTCTCGCCGACGAAAAGCCGGGCAATGCGGTCATGTCGAAGCTGATAAACCCCATGATGTACATGACAATGATAAAGGCGAAATCTTTCAGGTACACCGACAAGTGCTCAGGGTGCGGAAAGTGCGTCGAAAGGTGTCCGCTGAACAACATTAAACTCGTCGGCGGAAAACCCGTCTGGGACAATAATTGCACACACTGCATGGCGTGTATCGCAGGCTGTCCGAACGAAGCGATAGAATACGGAAAAAAGACCGTAGGCAAAACGAGATATTATCTCGGCGAAAAATGATCCTCATATTTTCCCCTCTTTTGAAAAAGGCTGTCTGTCGGCAGTCTTTTTTCTTTTATTCGGGCACAAATTTTCA
>CAZBXS010000181.1:0-2701 GCA_964495955.1 uncultured Faecalibacterium sp. | reverse complement strand
TAAATTTTATGAATAATCAAACTCAGAGCGTTTATTTAATTTATATTCATATTTTTAACGATCCGACTGTCTACTAAACGGCACGAAACCGACGGGCATTAAGCCCGTCGGTTTCGTGTGTGCGCTTTTCTTTGTTACTGCACATGTTTTAGCCTATTATACATTTACCGTATCTTTTTCGTTTTCACTTGACAAACCGACCTTGTTTTTCTTCGACGATTTTATTTTTTCTATTATAAAGAACAAAATCACCGCAAGTATCAGTCCGACAAACGCCGTTGTAATGTCAAAAAACGTGTCATATAACGGCACTTGACCCTCATTTTGAGCACCGTAGCCGAATATTTTAAACCATGGGTTGTCGTCGCTGTAGGTTATACCGTACCCCTGATTTGATGAGCCGGGAATATAGTAGTCGGCGAAAAATTCGAACATTTCCCAAAATACCATAAGAAACACCGAGAAGCCGACACCGCCGCAAAGCTCCTGCTTTTTGTCGATCGGCGTATCGGGCGATATCGCTCGCATGAGCAAACAACCGAGAAATACGCACAAAAAGCCTGCGAAAAAGTGAAGCCACTTATCAAAATAGTTGACATAATCTCCGAGGTCGGTACACTGGTGAAGAAATGAGCCGACGAAAACGAAGAAGTTTATGTAACTTTGTGCTCTAAACGGAAGTCGTCCGAGATATAATTTCTGTGGGAAAATCGCCGAAAAGAAGGGGATAGCAAGAGTTGCCGCCGTATTTCCGATAACAGCCAAAATAAGCTGGCTTGGAAGATTTTCCACAGCGTAGAAACATGACCAAATCATAACGGCACGTGTTACCCACCACCAAATATATTCGGGTATTGTAATCTCTCTTTTAAATCGCTCATACTGTGAGCGCAGATGTTTTTTTATTTTCTCTTTCATTTTCAATATTTGTCTCCTAAAGTTTTTTCATCTTCTCTAAAAGTGCGGAGCAAAACACTCCGCACTTCACTTATCTCTTTTAAAATTTAAAGGATTTCGCCCATCATTCCGGGAACGGTACAGGCGGCGTTTGCTTCGTCTGTATCAATGTGCATAGCGAGGGCGTATTTATCGCTTACTCTGACGACGACATCGCCGAAAATAAGGCTTCTGTCGGGTGTATCGAGTTTAACGGAAACGATCTGTTTGTCTTCAAGTCCGTATTCCTCGGCGTCTTTTGTTGTCATATGGATATGTCTTTTTGCTATAATAACGCCTTTTTCAAGTTCTATCTCGCCACAGGGGCCTACAAGTTTGCAAGCACCGCTGCCTTCAAGTTCGCCCGATTCACGTATGGGAGCTTTAACGCCGATTGAACGTGCGTCTGTTGCCGAAAGTTCGACCTGAGTTTCCGGACGGACGGGGCCTAAGATCGAAACAGCAGGGAAACTGCCCTTAGAACCGATAACCTGTACTCTTTCTTCGCAAGCGTACTGACCCGGCTGAGAAAGATCTTTTTTCTTCGTCAGCTCGTAACCCTCACCGAAAAGTACGGCAAGATCTTCTTTTGAAACATGAACATGGCGAGCCGAAGTCTCGACTAAAACTGTTTTTGCCATTTTTTATTCCTCCGAATTGATGATATATATTTCGTCTTTGTATTAAATCATTATAAATACTGCAGACAAACAATATACTACAACATTTTTTTTAAAATTTCAACAAATGTAAGAAAAAATGTGGTACAATAGCAAAGAAGATAAATTTTAATGATATTTTTATCAAACAACATTTGACATATGAGGTGTATATATGTATAATTCTTGGAAAGAGCTTAAAACTGATTGCATGAATTGTAGCAAGTGCGAACTTTCACAAACACGCACTAATCTCGTTTTCGGCTACGGAAACGAAAACGCCGAAGTTTTGTTTATCGGTGAGGGCCCCGGAGAAAACGAAGACTTACAGGGAAAGCCATTTGTCGGCAGAAGCGGAAAACTTCTCGATATGTACCTTGAACATATCGGCTTAAGCCGTGAAGAAAATATTTATATAGCGAACATGGTCAAATGCCGCCCGCCGAAAAACCGTGATCCGAAGCCGGAAGAACAGGATACGTGTATCTTTTGGCTTAGGGAGCAGGTGAGGCTGATGCGTCCGAAAATCATCGTCTGCCTCGGCAGAATATCCGCCCAAAGACTTATTGACCCGAATTTTAAAGTCACACAGCAACACGGCGAATTTATCGACAAAAACGGAACTTTAATGATGGGTACTTTTCACCCTGCGGCTCTTTTGAGAAATCCGAACAACAAAGGGGCGGCGATGGACGATTTCCTTGCGCTGAAAGAAAAAATAGAGCAAATTTGCGAACATACATATTAAACTAAAGGAAAAACTTATGGGAAATATAATCAAGATGCCCGATCAGGAATATCGTGCGTGGGTCAATCTCAATAAAAAGGCAGTAAATGAGATGATAAAGACCAACAGAATTGACCCGTACTGGTTAATGAAAGGGAAAAACGAAGATTTTTTACGCCGTTATTTAGGTGAACTCGGCTACAAGCTCAACTTTTAGCCGTTCATAATATTATTTATTTTGTCAAACGCCGTCATTCGATTTCGGTACTTATTGACCTGTACCCGAAAGAAAGTGACAGCAAAATCCGAGTGCGTCGGAACGCACCGAAAACCGAAAGGAGTTTTTGAACAAATGGATGACCCAGGTGCCATTATTTTA
>CAZBXS010000180.1:0-2748 GCA_964495955.1 uncultured Faecalibacterium sp. | reverse complement strand
CGCCTCACATCACTTCTACTACAGGTATGGACGCTCTCACTCACGCAGTTGAAGCGTACATAGGAAGAAGTAACACCCCGTCAACAGCCGACTACGCCGAAAAGGCAGTCAAGATGATCTTCGAAAATGTCAAGGTCGCTTATGAAGACGGCAAAAATATCGACGCAAGAAACAACATGCTCAAAGCATCGTTCTACGCAGGTATGGCGTTCACAAGAGCTTACGTCGGCTACGTACACGCTATCGGTCACAACCTCGGCGGTATGTACCATGTACCTCACGGTCTTGCAATGGCTGTTATTCTTCCCCATGTCCTTGAGTACTACGGTGAGACAGCTTACGAGAGACTTGCGAAACTTGCCGTTATCGCCGGCGTAAAGACCGACGGCAGCGACGAAGAAAAAGCCAAGGCGTTCATCGAAGCTATAAAGCAGCTCAACAAGGATATGAACATACCCGACGGATTTGCGGAAATTCAGGAAAAGGATCTCCCGATTCTCGTCGAAAGAGCCCTCAAGGAAGCTAACCCCCTCTACCCCGTTCCGAGAATTATGAACGAGGCAGATTGCGAGAAGGTCATCAGAGGCTTAATGAAGTAAAAATCTGTGGGACTGCTTCGGCAGTCCCTTTTTTAAAAAACGGAGATGAAAAAGATGTCGAAAAAACAAAAAATACTAATCGCAATAACGCTCGTAATTTGCTGTACATTGGCTGTGCTTGCGCTCATTTCGGTTGTCGGAAAAAGGGGAGAAAACGCCCCGACCGATCCTTCTTTTTCTGAAAGTACAGGTGAGAATGTACCTCAATCGGAAAATGTGCCCGTGGACGCCGAACCCGAAACAACGGACGATGCGACTTACATAGGAAAAAGAGAAGCGGTTTTCGCCACCGCCAATGTGAATGTACGTGCAGGAGCCGGCACTGAATTCGAAATCGTCGGACAGCTTAAAAAAGGCGAAGAAATCGAACGTATATCCACAGGTGACAACGGCTGGAGCAAAGTCGAATACAAAGGCTCGGTACGCTATGTATCCGATAAGTACCTAAAGACAGCAAAAGAGTTAGAAGAGGAGACGAAAGAAAGCGAGGCACCTTCCGAAGAAGCAACAACCGAAGGACAGAAAACAGTCTATCTGTACGCAACGGAAGAAGTGAACGTAAGACAGGAAGTGTCGGGAAGCTCGAAAAAACTCGGCGAACTGAAAGCAGGGGACAAAGTCGAAAAACTTTCAGACAGCGAAAACGGCTGGACGAAAGTAAAATATAAAAACGAAGAATGCTATGTATTTTCAAGCTACCTCATTGACGAAAAGCCGGAAATTCCCGAAAGAAATACAGTTGATCCGAGGGGAGACAACTGGAATTTGACGGTTGTTAATTTCTATAACGAATACGATTCGACCTATGAGCCGAAACTTAAAAAAACTTGCGAAAAATACGGATACAATATATACATGGACGAACGTGTAGCCGATTGGTACACGAAAATGTACGAAGCGGCACTTGAAGACGGAATAAAGCTGACGCCGATTTCGGGCTACAGAAGTTACGCAACACAGGAGAAAAACTACAAAAACCGCATAAAGCTCTGGCAGTCAAAAGGCTACAGCTATAACGAGGCGGTCAAAAAGACAGCCGAAGTAATACTTCCGCCGGGAACGAGTGAACATAACCTCGGACTTGCGATGGACATATGCCGTCTTGACTATAATTTCGACGAAAGCGAAGAGTACAAGTGGCTTTCGCAACACGCCGCAGACTATGGCTTTATACTGAGATATACCGAAGAAAACAAAGCTAAAACCGGTGTCGTAGCGGAGCCGTGGCATTGGCGTTTTGTCGGCGTCGAAGACGCAAAGAAAATCAAACAAAGCGGAATGTGCCTTGAAGACTATACGGCGACGGTCTGAATACACCGATAAGTACAAATCAAATAAGTACAAATCCAAATCGCACAAAAATTTCGAAAAAGTACTTGACAACAGTCAACCGAAGTGGTAATATATCTCCACAACAAAGTAGGACACTGTGTTCTCACCTTCGGGGCAAGGCTCGACGAAGGTCAATACGAAAGCGATTTTGCCTTGTATTGATGCGTGAACACTTGTTGTTCACGCTTTGATTTTTCCACAGCGAAAACATCAGGAGGTGCATTAACATCGCAATCAAGGAAATGCAGATCAACGAGGAGATCAACGACAAAGAACTTCGTGTCATAACAGCCGACGGTGAACAGCTCGGTATTATGTCAGCGAAAGAAGCGCTCAAAGAAGCCGAAAACAGAGACCTCGATCTCGTTAAGATCGCTCCGCAGGCCACTCCCCCGGTCTGCAAGATAATGGACTACAGCAAGTACCGTTTCGAACAGGCAAAGAGGGAAAAGGAGTCAAAGAAAAATCAGCGAGTAGTCGAAATCAAGGAAGTCAGACTTTCTTTGAACATTGACAAGCATGATTTTGAAACAAAGGTCAATCACGCCAAAAAATTCCTCGGTCAAGGAAATAAGGTCAAAGTATCAATTCGTTTCAGAGGAAGAGAAATGGCTCACCCCGAAAACGGACTTGTTACTATGAGCAATTTTTCCGAAGCATGTCAGGAATTCAGCTGCGTCGAAAAACCCGCTAAGCTCGAAGGCCGCTCAATGCTGATGTTTTTGGCGCCGAAGCCAACAAAGTAAAAACAGGGAGGATATTACAATGCCTAAAATTAAAACACATTCAGGAGCTAAAAAGCGTTTTAAGCTCTCCA
>CAZBXS010000179.1:0-2760 GCA_964495955.1 uncultured Faecalibacterium sp. | reverse complement strand
ATACTTTGACTTTATTTTTTAACTAAAATGGGTCACATCTATTTACAACGCAGAATAAAAATATGTTAAATCCTGCAATTCTTTATTGACAAACTACAGAAAACATATTAAAATACATAGTAATCACATAGGAAAGGCAAATCGGAGGCTTAATAATGTCAGTTAAACTTAACGATAAATATGTAAGAGGCTTTGTCAGCGAAGATGAAATATCGGCGTTTCAGTCGAAAATTAACGCAGCTGATGAAATGCTCATGAATAAGACGGGTAAGGGTAGCGATTTCCTCGGCTGGCTCGACCTTCCCGTAAACTACGACAAAGAAGAATTCGACCGTATCAAAAAG
Organism: uncultured Faecalibacterium sp.; assembly: GCA_964495955.1. Lineage (GTDB taxonomy): Bacteria > Bacillota > Clostridia > Oscillospirales > Acutalibacteraceae > UBA6857. The sequence continues at coordinate 2,416 of CAZBXS010000179.1, read as the reverse complement.
GCGGCTAAGAAGATAAAAAGCGATTCCGACGTACTTATTGTCATAGGTATAGGTGGATCGTATCTCGGCGCAAGAGCGGTTATCGAATTCATAAAATCTCAGAATTTCAACGACCTAAGAAAAGATGCCCCCGCAATTTATTTTTCGGGCAACACGATAAGCTCGGCGTCACTTAGCGAACTTGTCGAAATCTGCGACGGAAAAGATTTTTCCGTTAATGTCATTTCGAAATCGGGAACGACGACCGAACCTGCCGTAGCGTTCAGAATTTTCAAAGAAATGCTCGAAAACAAGTACGGGAAAGAGGAAGCCGCCAAGAGAATTTATGTCACGACCGACAAGTCCAAAGGCACTCTCAAGGAACTTTCGGACAAAGAGGGATATGAGTCTTTTGTCGTACCCGATGATGTCGGCGGAAGATATTCCGTCCTGACGGCAGTCGGACTTCTTCCCATAGCCGTATCCGGTGTTGATATCGACGCTCTCATGTCAGGCGCCGCCAAAGCAAGAGAAGAACTCACCGATACCGATATAAACAAAAACGACTGCTACAAATACGCAGCTATCAGAAACGCTCTTTATTCAAAGGGCAAAAACGTCGAAATGTTCGTCAGCTATGAGCCTTGCTACACGATGATGAACGAATGGCTCAAACAGCTTTTCGGCGAAAGTGAAGGAAAAGACGGAAAGGGCATTTTCCCCGCATCAGCTATTTTCTCAACGGATCTTCATTCGCTCGGTCAGTACATTCAGCAAGGTGAAAGAATGATGTTTGAGACCGTTACGGTCTTTACAAAACCAAAAAAAGAGGTTATAATAGATACTGTGGAGGGCAACCTCGACGGACTGAACTTCTTAGCGGGAAAAACTCTCGATTTTGTCAACAAAAAGGCGTTTGAAGGTACAGTCATAGCTCACTGCGACGGCGGAGTGCCGAACATTGTCCTCGAAGTTCCGGAGATGAACGAGTTCGAACTCGGATATCTTCTTTACTTCTTCGAAAAGGCATGTGCCGTTTCGGGATATGTTCTCGGCGTTAATCCGTTCGACCAGCCTGGCGTTGAAGCGTACAAGAAAAATATGTTCGCCCTTCTCGGAAAACCGGGATACGAACAGCAGAAAGCCGAACTTGAAAAAAGAATATCCGAGTAAGGCGAAAAATTAAGGTTATAAGCCTTCGGGCAATTTATATAACAGGAGGAAATAAATATGATAACTCTCATTTTAGGACACAAAGGTGCCGGTAAAACCAAGAAACTCATTGATCTTGTAAAGAACGCAATCGACAATACAAAAGGTAATGTTGTATGCATCGAAAAAGGAACACAGCTTACGACCGACGTCAACTACAGAGCGAGACTTATCTCGACCGATAGCTACGAAGTTAAAGGCTACGCCGCATTTTACGGTTTCCTTGCCGGTGTTTGCGCCGGTGACCACGACATAACCGACATTCTCGTTGACGCAACACTGAGAATAGGCGGAAGAAACTACGATGAACTCGCTTCTTTCCTTGAGAAAGTTTATGAACTTTCGGAAGTAAACGAAAAGCACTTCGTATTCACCGTTTCCGCTGACAGAGAGGAACTTCCGGTTGAGATATTCAACTTCTGCCAAGTTGCCGACTGATTTTAAGAGAAACATATTTATTAAAACCGCCTCGTTCGTTCGGGGCGGTGATTTTTTATACTTTTTAATTGACAGCGAACACTGTAGGTGATATAATTAGTTCAAATTTGAAATGTACAAATCTGAACAAAGAGGTGATACGGGTGAATATAGACTTTTTCATAAAAATATCTCAGGCGTATTCGAAAATCTGCAAACCGCTGTGTTATGAGCTGAAACTGCCGCAAACGGCTTTCGATATATTGATGTTTTTGGCTAACAATCCCCAGTACACGACGGCAGGAGACATAGTCGAAATCAGAAAGCTCAAGGCTAATCTCGTCTCCGTCAATGTCGACAAACTCGTCACTCAGGGGTACCTAACACGCCGAAATGCCGAAGACGACAGGCGGAAGATCTACCTTGAATGTACGGAAAAAGCGAAGCCGATAATCGAAAAAGGCAGGGCACTTCAAGCGGAATTTTTCGATTTGTTTTTCAAAAATACGGACGAAGAAGCCAAAAAGATTTTCTTCGAAACGGTCGAAATAATGAGCAAAAATCTTGATGAAATTTTGGAGGAAGAATAATGAAAATTTTAACCACAGTCATTGTAACATTTTTCGCCGGCATGGGCGCAGGTCTCGGAACGGGCTTTGCGGGAATGAGCGCTGCGGCGGTCATCAGTCCGATGTTGATAACGTTTTTGGGAATGGATCCGTACATGGCAGTCGGAATAGCGTTGTCGTCCGATGTACTGGCGAGCGCAATCTCGGCGTACACCTACGGAAAAAACAAAAATCTCGAT
>CAZBXS010000178.1:0-2770 GCA_964495955.1 uncultured Faecalibacterium sp. | reverse complement strand
TCCTTGAAAAGATAATGCCGACTTGCGAAGAGTGCGACGTCAAAATGGCGATACACCCGGACGATCCCCCTTGGGAAATATTTGGCTTGCCGAGAATAATTACAGGCAAAGAAGCGCTCAGAAAACTCTTGACGTCAGTACCGAGCAAGTACAACGGAATTACCCTTTGTACAGGTTCACTCGGTTCAAGTCCGAAAAACGATATGGTCGACATAATTCGTGACCAAATTATAGGCGAAAGAATTTATTTTGCGCACCTTAGGAATGTTTCGATAAACGATCAGTGGTTTAACGAGACAAGCCACGAAAGCAATGCAGGCTCACTTGATATGTACGAAATAGTCAAAGCACTTCAGGAAGTCGGATTTGACGGCTACATTCGTCCCGACCACGGAAGAATGATTTGGGGCGAAGTCGCAAGACCCGGATATGGCCTTTTTGACAGAGCGTTAGGCGTAAGCTATCTCAACGGACTTTGGGAAGCGGTAGAAAAATCGAGAGGTGAAAGAAAATGATGATACACGAAAATTTAAAAGGCAGAGTAGCGGTAATTACAGGCGGTGGCGGAGTGCTTTGCAGTTCATTCGCCAAAACACTCGCAAAGCAGGGTTGCAAAGTAGCTGTACTCGACCTTAACGAAGATGCGGCAAAACAAACAGCCGACGAAATCACAAAAGACGGAGGCACGGCTATAGCAGTCAAGTGCAACGTACTTGAAAAAGCGTCTGTCGAAAATGCAAGAGAAATAATCAACGAAAAGCTCGGCACCTGCGATATTCTTTTAAACGGTGCCGGCGGAAATAACCCCAGAGGTACTACAACAAAAGATACGCTCGAAAAAGTCGACCTTATCAAAAATGATGAGAGCATAAAGACATTTTTCGACCTTGACCCCGACGGAATAAGTTTTGTATTTAACTTAAACTTTCTCGGAACGCTCATACCGACACAGGTTTTCGCCAAGGATATGACCGAGAAAAAGCACGCATGTATTGTTATGATAACGTCGATGAATGCGTTCAGACCCCTTACGAGAATACCTGCGTATTCGGCGGCTAAAGCGGCTGTCAAGAATTTCACCGAATGGATGGCTGTACATTTTGCCCCCGTCGGTATCAGAGTTAATGCGATAGCTCCCGGTTTCTTCTCAACCAAGCAAAATGCCGCACTTTTGTGGAACGAGGACGGAACACCGACCGAAAGAACGGGAAAAATACTTGCGGCAACACCAATGGGCAGATTCGGCGAAGCGGACGAGCTTAACGGCGCACTTCTTTTCCTGTGCGATGAGAGTTACAGTGGCTTTATAACAGGTGTAAACTTGGCTGTTGACGGCGGTTTCAATGCTTATTCGGGAGTTTGATATGAAAAATTTCATGAATGCCGACTTTCTTTTAACAAGCGAAACGGCGAAACATATATTCCACTATTTTGCGGAAAACGAACCGATATGCGATTATCACTGCCATTTAAGTCCGAAAGAAATATACGAAAATAAACAAGCCGAAAGCATAACTGAACTTTGGCTGTCGGGCGATCACTACAAGTGGCGTATAATGCGTGCGTCGGGTGCAGATGAAAAAATAATTACAGGCGACGGCGACGAAAAGGAAAAGTTCCTTGCTTTCGCCGAAGCTCTCCAGTACTCGATAGGCAATCCGCTCTATCACTGGGCGCACCTCGAACTTCAAAGATACTTCGGTATCGACACTCCTCTTAATGAAAAAACAGCGGAAGAAATATTCGAAAAAGCGAACGAAAAAATCAAAAACGACGATTTTCGCCCTCAGTCGCTGATTAAAAAAAGCCGTGTAAAAGTCATCTGTACAACGGACGACCCGATAGACACACTCGAATATCACGCTCTTTTAAAAGACGAAAACAACAATTATTCCGGTGCGAAAATTCTCCCGACATTCAGACCCGACAAGGCGCTGAACATCTCGGCAGACGGATTTTGCGACTACATAAAACAGCTTTCCGAAGTCACTGACACCGAGATAAATTCCCCGAAAGATGTTGTCACTTGCCTGTACAGGCGAGCGGATTTCTTTAATAAAAACGGTTGCAGAATTTCGGATCACTCGTTCGGAACGGTGCCGTTTGAAATTGCCGATGAAGACACGTTGAACACGGCGTTTTCAAAGGCGATGAAAGGCGAAAAACCGACCGATTTCGAAGAAGAAGCCTACATGACATATGTCTTTACCGCACTTATGAAAAAGTACCGTGAACTCGGTTGGGGGTGCGAAATCCACATCGGCGCACTGAGAAACAACAACAGCCGAATGTATGAAAAATTGGGCGTAGACGCCGGATTTGACACAATGCAGGACGGCGAAATTGCGAAAAAACTCAATCTCCTTTTGGACAGCGTCGAAAAAACGGACGAACTTCCCAAGACCGTACTTTTTAACCTCGACTCCAAGGATAATCTCATTTTGGCGTCGACCGTAGGCAACTTCCAACACGCAGGCACAAAGTACAAAATGCAGTTCGGGCCGGCGTGGTGGTTCCTCGACACGAAGGACGGAATGATAAATCAACTGAAATCACTCGCATCTGTCGGAGTACTGGGAGGATTTATCGGCATGGAGACCGACTCTCGCTCATTTACTTCCTACGCTCGACACGAATATTTCAGACGCATACTTTGTGAACTTATCGGCTCATGGGTCGAAAACGGCGAAGTCAGTTACGACGAAGAAATTATCAAAGATTTGGTACAGGGTATTTGCTACCGCAACGCCGTTGACTATTTCGGATTTGA
>CAZBXS010000177.1:0-2862 GCA_964495955.1 uncultured Faecalibacterium sp. | reverse complement strand
GCAGGCGCAAGCCTGCTTTTTGTTGTGTAAGGAGGAACATTTTGGCTATTGATATGAACCTGATACCGAGGTATCACTATGAAAAAGTCGAAGAAATAACGGCTGAAGACATACTTTCGTGGGGTGCAAAAGCGGTTGCGATAGATATTGATAACACTGTCTGCTACGATGCCACGACCCGATTTATCGGAAATTCACGGCAGTGGGTCGAAATGCTCAAAAATCTCGGTATCCCCGTCATGATAGTCTCAAACGCAGGGAAACGTCGTGCGATGAAAATTGCGAAAATGTTGTCACTTCCATGTATTGCGTTAGCCAAAAAGCCGAAACATGATGCGTTCTATGAAGCGGCGGAAATTCTCGGTGTTGATGTACGGGATATTGCCTTCGTCGGCGACCAAATTTTCTCCGACGTCAAAGGTGCTAACGAGGTCGGTGCGATATCCGTCTATGTCAAACCGCCGTCAAGAGAGATCGTATTTTATTTCTTCTACAGATACAAACGTCATAAAGAAAAGCCGATAATCAAATACATGTCCGAACTTGAAAAAACTTCGGGCGAAAAAAATAAAGTCAGATAAGGAGCGGAAAAAATGAACACACAAAAACTCAAAGATTTCCTCAAAACCAAAGACTATGCGGCAATAATAGTCAGCGAAGAAAACAGAAGATACTTCACCCATTTCCCCGCAAGCGACGGATTTTTGGTCGTAACGGGTGAAAAGTCGGTCTTTTTCACCGACAGCCGATACATAGAAGCGGCAAACGCACAGTGCAAAGAATGTGACGAAATTCTCCTTTTCGAAAATATAAAAAAGAGCATAGAACCCGAACTTAAAAAGCTCGGTATAAATAAACTTGCAGTCGAAGCAAGCCGTTTGACACTCTCCGACCTTGCTATGTTCGCCCAAAATTTAGACGTCGAATTCGTAACGGACAACGACCTGGACAATGCGATTAACTCTATACGTATAATCAAAAACGAAACGGAAATCGACCTTGTTGTAAAAGCGCAACGTATAGCCGAAAAAGCGTTCGAGCATATGCTTGATTTCATTAAAATCGGTATGACCGAGCGTGAAGTGAGCCTCGAACTTGATTACTATATGCTCAGAAACGGCGCTGAAGCGCTTTCCTTTGAGACGATAGCCGTCAGCGGTGAAAAGTCCTCAATGCCTCACGGTGTACCGGGCGAGAGAAGAATACAGGCGGGCGATTTTATAACAATGGACTACGGCGCAGTCGTCGGCGGATACCACAGCGACATGACAAGAACGATAGCTGTCGGTTACGCAACGGACGAAATGAAAGAAGTATATAACACAGTACTCAAAGCACAGGAAGCCGGATTTTCTATGATGCGCCCGGGCGTTAAGTGCAGTGATGTCGATAAAGCGGCAAGAGATGTAATAAGCGAAGCGGGATACGGCGAATATTTCGGTCACGGTCTCGGTCACGGCGTAGGCGTCGAAATTCACGAAGAGCCGAGAGTATCACCGGCAGGAAAGAAAGTCCTCGAAGCAGGATACCTTATTACAGATGAACCCGGCATATACATTCCCGGAAAATTCGGCGTCAGAATAGAAGATATGGCGTTTATCACGCCCGACGGATACAGAAACTTAACGAACTGCCCGAAAGAACTTATTGTAATCGAAGGCTGATTTAAGACACATTAACACTAAACGGAGGCGCATATGGAGCTTTACGAAAACAGAACGACGCCCGAACAGGCAATGCTCATCAGCGTCGATACGGGCGATTTTGACGCCGAAGTATCTATAAACGAGCTTGAAGAATTAGCGCTTACTGCCGGTGCAGAGGTTGTTGCCAAGGTGATACAGAAAAAAGAGCGTCCCGAAGCGGCGACTTTCGTCGGAAAGGGTAAACTTGCCGAAATAATGGGATTTATCGCAAGTCACGAAGTCGACCTGCTCATTTTTGACAGCGAACTTACGCCGTCGCAACAGAGAAACCTCGAAATGCTTACCGCAACGAGAGTTATTGACAGAACGACGCTCATACTCGACATATTCGCTTCAAGAGCGAGGTCGAACGAGGGCAAACTTCAAGTCGAACTTGCCCAGCTGAAATACTCTTTGCCACGACTTAGCGGAAAAGGCGTCGAAATGTCCCGTCTCGGTGGCGGTATAGGAACACGTGGGCCGGGCGAAACTAAACTCGAAAGCGACAAAAGACACATACGAAGAAGAATACAGGCACTCGAACAGGAACTCAAAGAAGTCGAAAAAAGGCGAGACAGACACAGACAGCGCCGAGAAAAAGACGGCGTACAGACGGTTGCCATCGTCGGTTATACCAATGCCGGAAAAAGCACATTGATGAACAGGCTGACCGACGCAGGAGTACTTGCGGAAAACAAACTTTTTGCGACGCTCGACCCGACTTCCCGTGCACTTATCCTGCCCGACGGAAGAAATGTAATGCTTATCGACACCGTAGGACTTGTCCGAAGACTGCCACACGATCTGGTCGAAGCGTTCAAGTCGACGTTGGAAGAAGCAAGCAGTGCGACGGTGATACTCAATGTCTGTGACGCAAGCGACGAAAACTGCGCCGAGCATCTCGAAGTAACACGCAAATTATTAGAACAACTCGGCTGTATCGGAAAACCTATAATTTCCGTCATGAACAAGTGCGACCTTATCGGCGGTGCGTATGCACTTCCGACTTTCGGAAAAACGGTTATGATCTCCGCCCTTGAGGGTGAGGGAATTGATGTACTTTTGAATGAAATAGCGTCTGCACTGCCGCCGACGAGAAGAAAAGCGGAACTGCTGATCCCGTTCTCGAACGGCGGCGTAGCGGCGATGATCCGTCGTGACGGCGCTGTTTATGAGG
>CAZBXS010000176.1:0-2866 GCA_964495955.1 uncultured Faecalibacterium sp. | reverse complement strand
ATGATGTTGCTTACTTCTCGGTTGCTTCCGGTGGCGGTACAGGCAGAACTCTTCACCCCGATAACGTTGCCGCAGGCCCGGCTTCCTACGGTCTTACGGACTCTATGGGTCGTATGCACGGCGACGCTCAGTTTGCAGGTTCTTCATCTGTTCCGGCTCACGTTGAAATGATGGGTCTTATCGGTATGGGTAATAACCCGATGGTTGGCGCTACAGTTGCTTGCGCAGTTGCGGTTGCAGAAGCTATGAACGCATAATTTGCCGAAAATATTACAGCTTTAAAAGTTAATTTTAAGATTTTGTCCACCGTTTGTCCACCTAAGTGCACGACGGTGGACTTTTTGTTATTCGCAGTTTTCAGCCAAACAGACGGGCATCGAGCCCGTCTGTTTGGCACGTGCACTTTTCTTTGCTACTGCGCTCGTATCAGCGACGCACTCGTGCACCGTTTCGCTTTGCTCGCTAACGCTCGCACGTTCAAGGTGCGTCGTGCGTCGCTCCGCCTGCTTCGCAGGCGGCTTTAGTACCCACTAACCCGTACAAAAAACAAAAACGCTCCCTAAAATAAGGGAGCAATTTTTATGTAAGTTTAATCAACGTGTTGTCCGATTTTCTTCGCAAACCGCTTGAGCTTGCCTTTTTCAAGTCCGAGGTAAACTTTTTTAACAGGCGGTACAATAGCGAAAAGTACACCGGAAAGCGAGAATAAAAAGCTCGGATTGACGCTCTTTTTGCCTTTTTCGATACCTGCAACCATTTTCTTAGCAACAAGTGCGGGACTTTGTACCGGGAACGGACGTTCGAATTCAACCTTGTTTGCGATGGCGAAAAAGTTCGTATCCGTTGCAATGGGGTACAGACAGGTGAGTTTTACATTCTTCGGAAGTTCAAAACGGATACCTTGCTGGAAGCCTTCCATAGCGAACTTCGAAGCGGAATAAGTGGTAAATCCGGGCATCGCCATTTTGCCGATAGCCGAAACGGTGATACAGTAGTGACCGTCTCTGCCGTTGAGATGCCGAACGTACTTTTGGTATGAATAGATAGGGGAGTATACGTTGGTCTCGAACATTCTTGCAGTTCTGTCCCAGTCGACATAGTTCATGATTTCGTAGTACGGATATCCTGCGTTAGCATAGAAAATGTCGATTTTTCCGAGAGCTTCTTCGGCTTTTTCGAAAATGAGATCCACATTTTCTTTAGAAGATACATCGCATACAAACGGTATGACATTGTCGGAAATTTTGTCCATATTTTTGCAATTGAGGTCGACTGCGAAAATTTTGTTTGTCTTCTCAGCTGCGAAAAGTTTCAAAACCTCAAGTCCGATACCGCTGTCCGCACCGGTCAATACTATCTTTTTATTTGTTATCACATTCATTCTCCTTTTTGTTTTGTACAGGCGAATGCTTATCGCCCGTAAATATGATATTCTAATTTTAGCCGTATGTCAATAAAACAGTTGCTTTTTCTGTGCGAAAATGTTAAAATATAATCAATATAGTTCGAAAGGATTGGAAAATATGAAGTATGAAACTCTTTTTTCTCCTATTAAGATAGGCGACGTCGAAATTAAAAACCGAATTTGTATGGCACCTATGCTTATGGATTTCGGTCAGTTCGACGGAAGAACTACCAATCAGCTTATGGATTATTACGAAGAAAGAGCAAAAGGCGGTACAGGCCTCATTGTTACCGAAATTACACGTGTCAACGACGTAACGGGCGGTTCAGCGTTCGCTCAGCTCGGAATGAGCCACGATTACCAAATTGAAGGCATGTCGGAACTTGCAAGAAGAATTCATTCACACGGTGCGAAGCTGTTCGTTCAGCTCCACCACCCCGGCAGGCAGAACATGGGACTGCTTATAGGAACACTTCCGCTGAGTATTACCTGCAACAAAGCTATGCCGTTTTTTAAAAATGTTCTTTACAAAGTCGTACCTGCCGGTAAGCTCTTGATGGAACATCATATCGTTCCGAGAGTTGTTGCACCGTCGAAATGCGAAAACAGCTACTTTTCCGACGGAAACAACAGAGCACTGAGCAACAAAGAAGTTAAATCTCTCATAAACGACTTTATAAATGCAGCTGTACGTGTCAAAAAGTCAGGCTGTGACGGCGTTCAACTTCACGCATCACACGGCTATCTTATTCAGCAGTTTTTATCGCCCAATACCAATAAACGTACCGATGAATACGGCGGAAGTCTCGAAAACAGAATGAGATTTCTCCTTGAAATAATCGCCGGTATTAAAGAAAAATGCGGTGAAAAGTTTCCGATAATCGTCCGTTTGACAGTCGACGAATGCTACGCTATGATAGGTCAGGAGGGTAAAGGCTACGACTTGACCGAGGGCGTTGAAATGGCTAAAAGACTTGAAGAAGCGGGCGTTGCGGCTATTGATGTCTCGTCGGCAGCTTATGATACTTTTAACTACTGGCTTGAGCCGACATCGTTTGAGTGCGGCTGGAGAAAATATATGGCACAGGCAGTCAAAAACGCCGTCAGTATCCCCGTAATTGCCGCTAACCTTATAAGAAGTCCCGAACAAGCCGAAAGCCAGCTCAACGAGGGTGTACAGGATATGATATCACTCGGCAGGCCACACATCGCCGATCCGTACTGGGCAAAGAAAGCCGAAAGCGGACACCCGGAAGATATAAAGAGATGCATATGCTGTCTGTACTGTATAGAAAGTATGCAAAATAACGCTTATATCGGCGACCACGGCTATTGTGCCGTCAATCCTTTCGTCGGAAGCGAGAGCTATAAACTCAAAAATAACGGAAACGGACGTAAAGTACTTGTTGTCGGTTCGGGCCCCGCAGGTCTTACCGCAGCCGAACTCATGGCAAAGCGTGG
>CAZBXS010000175.1:0-2882 GCA_964495955.1 uncultured Faecalibacterium sp. | reverse complement strand
GGAAAAGCTCCGGCTAAACGCCTAAAAGCAGGGAGCGGACGACAAACTCTCTGCACATGTAATCATAGACCAAATCGAAAAATAAAGCAATAGCTTTAGAGCAAAAGCAGGTTTTCGTTTTTCTCGTTGATTACATTTTCCCGTCTGTTTTCGCAGGCGGGAATCTTTTTTCGGGTTTTGGCTGTGGGAAAATTTTGCATTAAATTGCCACTTTTGTAAAATCATTGTGAATACACTTGTCTATAATTTTTTTATATGATAGTATATATTTAATAATTATAGGCGGTGATTTTATGAGAAAAATTATTGTTGCCGATGATGAAATGCGAATTCGCAAACTCGTCGGCGATTTCCTTAAAAAAGAGGGATTTGAACCTGTCGAAGCCGAAGACGGTCAACAGGCGTTGGATCTTTTCGAAAAGTACAAAACAAATGTCGCACTGCTCATTCTCGATATTATGATGCCCGAATATAACGGCTGGGAAGTTTGCCGAAAGATAAGGGAAACTTCCGATGTACCGATAATTCTTCTTACGGCAAGAAGCGAGGAGTTCGATGAACTGACAGGTTACGAAGCGGGCGCAGACGATTATGTTACGAAGCCGTTTAGTCCGTCTGTACTTATGAAAAGAGTACAGGCACTTCTTCGCAGAACCGACGGTACAATCAAAGCAAAGAGCGGAAAATCAATATGCAACCTCGTAATCAACGAAGAAGCGCACGAAGTACATCTAAACGGTGTCGAACTTGAACTTACGCTCAAAGAATATAACATACTTCAAAAACTTATGGAAAATCCCGGCAGGGTCTACAGCAGAGAACAGCTTTTAGACAGCATTTGGGGTTACGATTATGTCGGAGATGTCAGAACCGTTGACTCTCATGTAGCCCGTCTTCGCACAAAGCTCGGTGCGTGGGGCAACGAACATCTCAAAACGGTATACGGCATCGGATATAAAATAGAGGACTCGTCAAATGAGTAGGTTTCGAAAGCTCATCGAAAATACGTCCGGTATTCGCAATCGTCTGTTTTCGCAGACGATTGCTATTGCATTGGCTTTTACCGTCGTCGGAATGTCAGTCAACAGGCTGTCTACAGACAGCCTGTTCATAAATTTGGCAAAAAACGAAATGCGTGAAATGGTCGACGAACTGAGAACTTACGACCTTTTCGGAACTCAATATTACAAAAGCATTTCGGAACTTGAATCTCACACCAATGCGTACATTGAAATTTATTCGTTCTTGACTGATACAATGGTATATGCGACCGGCGATAACAACTATCTTTTCGGCGGAAACTTCGAACTCAGCGGTACAAAAGACAAGTACTTGAAAACAATCGAAAAGGTCGACCCGAACGATGTCGCCGAGGACGGTTCGTTTTTCGACATAAAGCAGGAAATCAAAGGCACTGCGAAGTATTTAGTTTACAACGCCATAATCAACGAATATTTCGCCGTACAGATTTACGAGTCTTTAGACGTCGTCGAAAACACTTCGAAGCTCGTCAAGGATTTCATAAACATCATATTTTTTGCGGTATTTGTTGTCATCATTTCTATACTTTTGATATATGAAAATTTCTATATAAAGCCGATTTTACGTGTCAATCAGGTCACGAAAAAAATGGCACAGCTCGATTTTTCGGAGCGTTGCCCTAAATCGACGCTAAAAGAAATTAACGAACTCGGACTTAGTATAAATCATCTGTCATCGGCGCTTGACATGTCGCTTGCCGATTTGCAGGAAAAGAACAAGCAGTTGCAACTTGACATATACAACGAACAGCAACTCGACAAAGCAAAAAATGAATTCATTTCCAACGCATCTCATGAACTGAAAACACCGATTTCGATAATACAGGGTTACGCCGAGGGGCTTAAAATCGGCATAACCGACGGCGACGATGTTGAAGAATACTGCGACATCATCATGGAAGAAACGCAAAAAATGAATGCGCTTGTTATAAATCTTCTCGAAATTTGCCGTTACGAAAGCGGTGCGCACAACCTCAAAAAAGAGAATTTTTCTATAAACTACGCAGTGGAAAGTCTCCTCAGTCCGAGGATCAAGCTCCTCAAAGAAGAAGGCATAACGCTTTGTATCAACATCAATCCCAACTACATCGGCTATGCAGATATCCCCGGTATTGACACGATAATCAACAATTTCGTATCAAACGCTGTCAGCCACACTGACGGTATAAAGCTGATTTTAATTTCGTGCAAAGATATCGGTGAAAAGTACAGGCTGAGTGTCTACAACACGGGAAAGAACATCGCCGACGAAGACATCGGAAGAATTTGGGACAGCTTCTACAGAGCCGACAAATCGCACAGCCGAGCAAACGGCAGATTCGGTTTAGGCTTGTCATTTGTAAAGACGATACAGGATCTTCACAAAAACGACTACGGCGTATTCAACCGACCCGACGGCGTGGAGTTTTGGATAGATATTGACAAAGAAACGAAAATCGAAGACTGAAGTAAAACCGTAGATAAGTAGAGCCTTGCATTTGCAAGGCTCTTGGATTTTGTGTAAAAAGAGACCGACAAAGCAGTTTACTGCTTTGTCGGTCTCTTTTTGGTCGGAGTGTCGGGACTTGAACCCGAGGCCTCTTGGTCCCGAAATAAAATCATCTCAAAATTCAATCTAAACAAATTTTGTGTAAAATGCCCTAAAGCCCTTATTTTTCAAGGACTTTAGGGCGTTCTGCCTGCTCTAATCATTTTTTCTCCATTTCAAAATAGGGCAGACTTTTTTGAGCGGTTGCTAACAGGTTGCTAACACTTTTCGCACCCAGTCATCTGTCGATTCTTAGGCACTCACTCCACCTCCGGCAGACCTGCCACGCTGGTCAGTAGGCTGAGGATTCCCGA
>CAZBXS010000174.1:0-2908 GCA_964495955.1 uncultured Faecalibacterium sp. | reverse complement strand
ATGCCCGATTGCACGCAAACTGTTGCGTTTTGGGTGCAAAGCAGTTTTTTAAGGACAGATTTTTGTCAAGGCAAGGAAGAAACCGCAAGACAGGCTGACGCCTGTCGAGGATTTCTGACGCAGTATTGGCGGAAATCTGCCTAAAAAACCGTATTGTGTTCGATTGACAGCCACGCTTTATCGTGGTATACTTCATACAATTTGTTTTAATCAGTTCAAGGAGCAGTTATGAAATTAAAATCACTTAAAGCGGCGTTCCCTCACACGATACCGATTTTGGCGGGATTCGGATTTTTGGGAATGGCTTACGGCATCTATATGTCCGTTTCGGGTTTCCCGTTTTATTATTCCACCATTATGAGCATAGTCGTTTTCGGCGGTTCGCTTCAATTCGTGGCGGTCGAAATGCTACTAAGTCCCTTTGCGCCTCTTTCGGTTTTCATCATGTCGCTTTTGGTACAGGCAAGACACATCTTCTACGGCATATCAATGCTCGACAAGCTAAAAGGTCTCGGCTGGAAAAAAGCGTACATAATTTTCGGAATGTGCGACGAGACGTTTTCAATTAACTGTACGGCGAAAATTCCCGACGGAGCGGATAAAGGCTGGTTTATGTTCTTCGTTACACTCTTAGACCACCTGTATTGGATAATCGGTTCGACTGTCGGCGGACTTGTCGGTTCGCTGTTGACTTTCGATACTGACGGCATCAGCTTCGTTATGACCGCAATGTTCGTGGTAATTTTTATCGAGCAGTGGCTTAAAGACAAAGATCACACCGCTTCATACATAGGCTTGGGTGCGTCGGCTGTGGCTCTGGTCATTTTCGGCGCCGACTCGTTTCTCATACCGGCGATGTTAGCTATAGTCGTTCTTCTCACACTTGCAAAAAAGCCGATAGAGCGTCGGGAGGGACAAAGATGACAACAACTCAAATAATCATAACCGTTATCATGCTGACACTTGCGACGGTGATAACCCGTTTTCTTCCGTTTGCGGTTTTCAGCGAAAACAAAGAAACACCGAAATTTATCAAGTACCTCGGAAAATATCTGCCTCCTGCGGTGTTCGGAATGCTGATAGTATATTGCTTAAAAGATGTCAGCATTTTTAGCTCTTCACACGGTCTGCCCGAACTTATCGCCATAGTTTTGACGGCGGCGGTTCACCTTTGGAAAAGACAGACCCTCGTTTCGATAGCAGTCGGAACCGTCTCGTATATGCTTTTAATTCAATTTGTGTTTTAGTGCACTTGCAATACTTTAAAAGCTGTGATATACTTATTAAGTACCTGACATAAAGGGCTGTCTCTGATTGAAAGGTCGCTGTATTTTCCGCTATATGCGGTCGTTTCGGTGTACCCAAAATCAAATACTTCAGCCGGTATGTGTCAACATACCGGCTTTTTTAGGAGGAAAAATATGCAAACAAGAGTTGCCGTGATGTCGATAATCGTCGAAGATCCGCAGTCGGTCGAAAGGCTCAACGCCGTCCTTCACGAATACGGCAGTCACATTATCGGGCGTATGGGTATCCCCTATCGCCAAAAAAATATCAACATCGTATCCGTCGCCCTTGACGCACCGCAAGACACAATATCCGCCCTCGCCGGAAAGCTCGGCTCAATTTCGGGACTTAGCGTCAAAACCGCTTATTCGAACGTCAAAAGCGATGAGTGAGGGAAAATTTTTACTCGAAAAACTTCGAAGTGAAAGAAGTCTTTCTCTTGATGAGTACAGGCGACTTATCATCGCTCGGACAGATGAGCTGTCAGCCGAAGCCGCCCGTCAAGCCGATAAGGTAAGGCGAGAAATCTATTCAAACGAAGTGTATATTCGGGGACTTATAGAAATAGGCAACGTATGCAAAAACGACTGTTTGTACTGCGGTATAAGACGGTCAAACAAAAACTGCGAACGCTACAGACTTTCAAAGGAAGAAATACTTTCCTGCTGTGACGAGGGGTACAGGCTCGGCTTTCGAACTTTCGTCCTACAGAGCGGTGAAGGAACTTTACCTGTACGGGAAATTTCGGATATAACCGAAAGTATACGTAATAAATATCCCGACTGTGCGATAACTCTTTCGCTCGGCGAATATTCGAAAGAAGACTACACAGCCATGTTTAATTCGGGCGCAAACAGATATCTTTTACGTCACGAAACCGCCGACAAAGAGCACTACAAAAAACTTCACCCCGATGAAATGAGCTTCGATAACCGCATACGCTGTCTGTACGACCTAAAAGAAATCGGCTTTCAAGTCGGTTGCGGCTTCATGGTCGAAAGTCCGTACCAGACGGCAAGTACTTTGGCAAAAGATTTGAAATTCATCGAAGAATTTCAACCGGACATGTGCGGAATAGGGCCGTTCGTACCGCAAAAAGACACACCTTTCGGACATTTTAAAACCGGAAGTGCGGACTTGACGGTCTATCTTTTGTCGCTGATACGGCTGATAAAACCGAACATCTTACTCCCGGCTACAACCGCCTTGGGTACAGTCGAAGAAGGCGGACGGGAACGGGGAATTACGGCAGGTGCAAACGTCGTGATGCCGAACCTTTCGCCTATGTCGGTCAGAAAAAAGTACGCACTGTATGACAACAAGCTGTCAACGGGAAGCGAATCGGCACAGAATTTGGAAGAACTCAGACGTTCAATGGAAAAAATCGGATATAAAATCGTCTTTTCACGAGGCGATATCAAGTTAGATATCAGTTAAAATCATTTTGAAAGGAAGCAAACATTATGGCAAAATACGATCCCAAGTCGCTCAAAGCCGACGAATTTATCAATGACGAAGAAATAAGAGAAACTTTAAAGTACGCTCAGGCAAACAAGAACAACGTCGAACTTATCGACTCTCTCCTTGAAAAAGCGAGACCGAAAAAGAACGGAAACGGTGT
>CAZBXS010000173.1:0-2957 GCA_964495955.1 uncultured Faecalibacterium sp. | reverse complement strand
TGACCTCTTGAATGCCATTCAAGCGCTCTCCCAGCTGAGCTATACCCCCAAATATATATATCGCTTTCTGCGACTTGACTATAATACACCATTTGAAGTGCTAAGTCAATAGAATTTGAGAAAAAATATCAAATTTTTATCTAGACAATCGAAAATCGGGTACAGACAGCATTCGCCTGTACCCGAAAAGAAAGTGAATGTTATAATTTAAAGTGAAATTATCTGCTGCCTTTGTCGTAGGGGATACCCTCAGCTTTGGGAGCTCTCGAACTCTTCGAAGTGAATGCAAGAACGATAAGCGTGATGAGGTAGGGGAGAAGTCGGTAGAAGTTCGGGTTTATTCCGAGCTCTGCGAGTGCGAACACGCCGTCACCGTTGATATCAATGCTTGTGTATGCTGCCGCAAGGCACTTGAAAAGTCCGAACAGGAAGGAAGCCAACGCTATGTTGAGCGGTTTCCAGTTACCGAAAATCATAACTGCGAGCGCAAGGAAACCGAATCCCGCAACATCGCCCGTAGACGAACAGTTGGCTGTTGTCAACGCATAAACAAATCCGCCGATACCTGCGAGTGCTCCTGAAATCGTCGTACCGATGTATCTCATCTTGACAACATTTATACCGAGTGAGTCGGCTGCCTGCGGATTTTCACCGCACGCACGAAGTCTGAGACCGAATTTCGTCTTGTAGAGTATGATGGAAAGCACAATGAAAAGTGCAATACAGATGTATGTCGTAATGTACACTTTATGTAAGAATGTATTTCCGAAAAATCCGAGATCAGCCGTTCTGTCAAATCCGAAGTCGGTCTTTTTGATCATGAACCAACTGCCTGAGTCACCCTCTGCCATGCCGAGAGTATTCTGCTGTGCTATGACGTTTATAGCGAAAAGGACGATAGCCGGAGCGAGCATGTTAAGTGCTGTACCGCCGATGGTTTGGTCTGCTTTGAGATTGATAGCGGCAAAGGATAACAGCAACGAGAACAACGCACCGAGTACTGCCGCAACGAGCATGGTAATGACGACAAGCAACTGACCTTGGTCTGAGGTGAACCAGTGATTTTTCTGCGCTATGTTGATAAACAGTACGCCGACGAATGCACCGAAAATCATTATACCTTCAAGTGCGAGGTTGATAATACCGCTTCGCTCTGCGAAAACACCGGCTAAAGCGACTATGAGTAGGGGAACGGCATAAATTAAAGTTTGTTGGATTAGAAATGACATTATGACTCCTCCTTTTCGCTTGTGTCGGGTTTTATACCGCCGGTTTCATCGGCGATGTTTGTGTTTTGTACAGGTACATTGACTTCCGATTTTGAATGTTTCTTCTTTCCGTCAATGAGCATTTTAATAAATAACGAGAACGCACTGAGATAAACTATTGAGGCGATGATGATATCTGTGATATATTCGTTGTACGCCGTCAAAGTCTTGAGCTGTTGACCCGCTATGTTGAGCATCGACATGAAACAACCGGAGAATATTACGCCGATGGGGTTGTTGTACGCCAAAAGCGCTACGGGAATACCGTTAAAGCCTTCTGAGGGAAGCGACTGATATGTCGACCAGAAGAACTCGGTGTTACCTGCAAGGTAATAAAGTGCTGCGGCAGCGCCCGAAAGAGAACCTGCTATAGCCATAGAAAGAACGATACTTCTTTTGTCTTTGATACCTGCATACTTTGC
Source organism: uncultured Faecalibacterium sp. (assembly GCA_964495955.1). GTDB lineage: Bacteria > Bacillota > Clostridia > Oscillospirales > Acutalibacteraceae > UBA6857. The sequence goes on along the minus strand of CAZBXS010000173.1, from coordinate 1,267 downwards.
GGCGTGTCTGTTGCTTCCGCACGCTTTAAGTTCGTATCCGAGCGTCGTTTTCGACATTATGACATATACGACTATTGCTATGAGTATCGCTACGAGAATACCTGCGTTTACCTGCGAGTTGGGGAACAACTTATCAAGTCCGAGCTTTGCGGTAGAAACGGCGTTGTCCGTCGTTTTTTGAATGTATCCCATTTTTCCGTACTCTTTTGCGTTTCTCAGGGGACTTGATTCAAAGAACCATGTAACCAAGTTCGCCGCTATCCAGTTTGTCATGATACATGCCAAAACTTCGTTTATGTTGAGATACGCTTTTAGAAGTCCGGGTATTGCGCCCCATACGGCACCTGCGAGCATACCGGCAAGAAAAGCGAGAACCCAAACGAGCCAAGACGGGACAACACTTGTCGGTACGGACAAAGCAACATAAAGAGACGCCGCCGTACCCATGAGGTACTGACCTGATGCACCGATATTGAAAAGGCCTGTCTTGAAAGCGACCGATACTGAAAGACCGGTTAAAATTATCGGCGTCGCTCTAAAGAGCATGTTACCTATATTTACGGGACTGAATCCGAAAGTAAGTTCACCTGCGGCGTTACGGCCTGTACTGAAAATTCCGAAGAATATCAGTTTTATGCCCTCGAAAGCGCCTTTGAGAGAAATACTGTCATTGGTAAGTCCGACGATGAAAACGATGATACCGCCGACTATCATACCGGCAAGTATTGATATAAGGGAGGATATAAGCGACTTTGTGCCGTCTTTTTTAGCGAGCTTTAAAAGCGGTGACTGATTTTTCTTATTCATCTGCTTTTACCTCCTTGATGTTGTTTTTCGAACCGGCCATATAAAGACCGAGTTCTTCGACCGTTGTTTTCTTCGGGTCAAGCTGACCGACAATTTCGCCTTCGTACATAACAAGTATTCTGTCCGAAACGCTCATAACTTCGTCAAGTTCGAGCGATACCAAAAGTACGGCACGTCCGTTGTCACGTGCTTCGACGAGCTGACGGTGTATGTACTCAATAGCGCCTACGTCAAGTCCTCTCGTTGGCTGAACTGCGATTATAAGAGGCAAATTTCTGTCAAACTCACGGGCGATGATAGCTTTTTGCTGGTTTCCGCCCGACATACTTCTTGCGATTGTTATAGGGCCTTGACCGCTTCTTACGTCAAATTCTTCGATAAGCTCTTCGGCGTGTTCACGAACTTTATCTTTGCGTATAAAGCCGAATTTCTGAAATTGCGGTTCGTAGTATCTTTGAAG
>CAZBXS010000172.1:0-2968 GCA_964495955.1 uncultured Faecalibacterium sp. | reverse complement strand
TACATTGACCCCTCAGTCACGACTACCGTCGTGACAGCTCCCCTAAAGGTGAGCCGAGAACGAATTTGTGCAGAAATTTAATACAATCGCACAAATTTAAAGTCAGTAACGGTGTTTCGTGCGAAGCACGAAACACCCCAAAGCCTCCCTCATGTTTGAGGGAGGTGGCACGACGCAAGTCGTGACGGAGGGAGAAGAAGTCGGCGAAGATAAAATTAACTTACATTCGCAAGGATTAACAAATTAGCACAGCGAGCGAAGCGAGCCTCGTCTCTCCTGTAGGAGAGATGTCACGCAAAGCGTGACAGAGAGGTAAAACGGTTGCAGAACCAATTACAAACAACACGCACAAACTAAAAACTAAAAATCATTTCGAATTTCGCATTCCGAACTTCGAATTTACATTGACCCCTCAGTCACGACTACCGTCGTGACAGCTCCCCTAAAGGTGAGCCAAGACCGAGTTTTAGCAGAAATTAAATACAAACGCAGGAACTAAATCTCGTCTCTCCTGTAGGAGAGATGTCACGCAAAGCGTGACAGAGGGGTAAAACGGTTGCAGAACCAATTACAAACAATACGCACAAACTAAAAGCCAAAATCATTTCGAATTTCGAACTCCGAATTTCGAATTTTCAGTCAAGTTCCAACAAGTACAGCACATCGCAGGCGAAATGACCCGTTGTTCCCATGGGTTCGTATATCCGCTCAAAGCCGTATTTTTCATAAAACCTTTGAGCCGCCGCCATGTTTTTGAATGTTTCGAGGTAGCACTTTTTGTAGTGCTTCTTTGCATATTCAAGTGCGGTTTTCATCAATCGGTGCGCCGCTCCCGTTCCACGAGCTTTCGGTGCGCAGTACATTTTTTGCAACTCGCACACACCCTCCGCTCCCGGCAAAGCGCCGACGCCTACCCCTCCGACGACTTCGCCGTTTTCGTCCTCGGCTACCCAGTACCGACAACCGTCAAAACCGTAAATTTCTGAAAATCGGCAAAGGTCAGGGTCTGCCCACGCCGTGCCCTCGTGGTCTGCGCCGTATTCGATGAGGCAGTCTCTGATTATGCGTTCGATTTTTTCGTCGTCACGTTTTTCGATTTCTCTTACCCTGTATTCCATGGCTTCTCCTTTTTTGCTTTTTGTTGTACTTATACAAATTCCCGACGGTCGAACCGCCGGGAGATTTTGCGTCTTGCGTGCTTTTTCTTTTTTGTTGTACTTTTTAAATGTACGTAAATTCGAATTATTACGCTTCGTCTGTTGTCGGTGCGTTTGTGTTTTCGGCGTCAACAGCGGCTTGAGCGTGGAGAGCTCTGACGTGAGCGTAGATGGGTTCAAGTTTTTCTTTTGTCAGCGGATAACCGAATCTCATGAGAAGCCATACGCCTGTATAAACGACGGCGGGAATGACTGTACATATGAGCATGATCTTACGGCTGGTATCGTTCTCGGTTATAAAGCCGAGGCCTGCCGTTGTGCTGTCGTACTTCGCCCATGAAAGAAGGAAGAGACCGCTTGTGTCGGCGATTGTCTGACCGAGTTTTCTTGAGAATGTGTAAACAGCGTAAATAGCACTTTCGTTTCTGTCACCTGTGACATATTCCTGATAGTCGATAACGTCCATAACGACCGCCCAGCAGGTAAGGCTGACGAATGTGTAGCCGAAACCGATGACGAGAAGTCCTATCATGAATATCCACCAAGGCAAAACGCCGTTTTCGGGGTCTATCATGTAAAGGAATTTATCGTTGTTTGCAAGTATTGCGATAGTAACCGCAGCGATTGCCGCTATGATAGAAGTCTTTCCGCAAAGCTCTTTTTTGCCGTACTTTTCAACAAGTTTGGGCATGAAGATGATGAGCACGACCATCGGCAGATAGTTGCAGACAGTACCGAGAATGCTCAAGTCGGTGTTGCAGAAATAGTTCTTGTACAAATAAGCGTTGAAGGAGTTGAACTGAAGCTGACCGCTGATGAGAAGACCTGCGAGAGCGACAGTGATGAACGGACGGGACTTGAGAAGACCGCCGTAGGTTTTCTTGAAGTCCATTTTCGGCTCGGCTGCCGAGGGAACTCTTTCTTTCGTCGTCTTGTAACCGACAAGGTAGAAGATGATAGAAAGTACACCCATCGCAAGACCGAAGATAAACATCTTGTTTCCGTCGGCGATTTTGATGACCTTTCCGGTCGTTTCGTCGATTCTGTCCGTTGCGGTGTATATGACCAACGGCGCTATGAGCGATACAACACCGCCGCCGACACCCGAACCGATAGAACGGAAAGTCGACAGAAGAGTTCTGCCTTTCGGGTCATCGGTGATAACCGACGCCAGAGAACCGAACGGGATATTCATACCGGTGTACATCATACCGTAGAATATGTACGTCACATAGCATATCGCCAAAAGTATGGTTTTGTTGGTGGTCAGCTGATTCCACGGAGCAAAGCAAAGTATTGTTGCAAGACCCAGAGGGATAGCGACTGTTTTGAGGTACGGGCGGAATTTTCCGTCTTTTCTCGGTGCTTTTCTTGCGACCATTGCGCCCCAAATCGGGTCGTTGATACAGTCCCAAAGACGACTTATGAGCATCATAACGCCGGCTTTCGCACCGCTGATACCGAAAACGTCAGTCATGAACAGCTTCAGGTAGCTTGAAATGTATGTCAGGTTAAACATGTTGGCGGCTTCGCCTATGGTGTAACCCGTAGCTTCCTTTATCCCGATTTTGTTGGGATGGTCATTGACCGGCTTCGGCTCTTTGATTTTTTCCTTTTTTGCCACTTCGACATCTCCTTTTTCAAATTGTAAGATAGCTAAACGATTATAACATTTTATTAAAACTTTTTCAAGGGGTTTGTGGAAAATGTGGGGAGAATAATCTCTGCGTTGTAAATAGATGTGACCCATTTTAGTTAAAAATAAAGTCAAAGTATAGTACAATGATTTTTGGAAGCCTTTGGAGTGGAGC
>CAZBXS010000171.1:0-2971 GCA_964495955.1 uncultured Faecalibacterium sp. | reverse complement strand
ACATTTCCATTCTCGGCTCGACGGGTTCAATCGGAACTCAAAGCCTTGATGTAATAAAAAAACGTGGCTACAATGTCACTGCTTTGACGGCATATAACAATGTCGACGAAATTGAAAAACAAATCAGAGAATTTCATCCGAAATGCGTCGCAATGGTCGATGAAAAAGCCGCCGCTTCTTTGAAAGTACGGGTGAGTGACTGCGAAGTCGAAGTTTTATCGGGAATTGAGGGCGTGTGCGAATGCGCCTGTACAGACGACTGTGATACGGTTATAAATTCCGTTGTCGGTATGGCAGGACTTGAGCCGACCTTGAAAGCGATAGATTCAGGGAAAACAATAGCTTTGGCGAACAAAGAAACGCTCGTTGCAGGCGGTCAACTCGTTATGTCAAAGGCTAAAGAAAACGGCGTGTCGATTTTGCCCGTTGACAGTGAACACTCGGCAATATTTCAAGCGTTACAAGGCTGTCACGATAAAAAAGAGTTAAAGAAAATCATTCTTACGGCATCGGGCGGCCCGTTTTTCCAAAAGAAAAGAGAAGAACTCGAAAATGTAACCTTGAAAGAAGCGTTAAATCATCCCAACTGGTCGATGGGTGCTAAAATCACCGTCGATTCGGCGACGATGATGAACAAAGGACTTGAACTTATCGAAGCGGTATGGCTGTTCGGAGTAAAACCCGAAAATGTCGATATAGTTGTTCACAGAGAGAGTGTTATACATTCTCTTATAGAATATACTGACAACTCCGTCATCGCCCAGCTCGGTGTACCGGATATGAGAATACCTATCCAGTACGCACTGACTTATCCCGAAAGATACGAGTCACCGGTAAAAGAACTGAGCCTTTCCGATTACGGAACGCTGACATTTTACGAGCCGGATTACGATACATTTGAATGTATAAATATTTGCAGAGATGCGATAAAAAAAGGCGGTCTTTATCCCGCTGCGGCAAACGCCGCAAATGAAGAAGCGAACTATCAGTTCAGACACGGAAAAATACCGTTTTTGAAGATACCCGAACTTGTAAGGCTCGGAACTCAAAAAGCACCGAACAAGGAAATCTATACGCTCGATGACGTTCTCGAAACCGACAGAGAAGTTCGCAAGTACATAAAAAGCCTTATCTGAAAGGCATAAAGAGGTGGAAAAATGAATACGCTTTTAAGCATTTCTATCGGTACGTTATGGGGAAAAGTATGGCCGATACTCATTGCGATACTTTTCTTCGGACTGATAATTTTCATTCACGAATTCGGTCATTTTATATTCGCTAAAATCTTTAAAGTCAAGGTAAACGAGTTTGCTCTCGGAATGGGCCCGACGCTTTTTAAAGTACAGGGTAAAGAGACGAAATACGCACTGAGACTTTTTCCGATAGGTGGCTTCGTCAGTATGGAAGGCGAAGACGAGGAAAGCGATGAAGAAGGTTCGTTTTCTAAAAAACCGGTATGGCAGAGAATGATAATCGTTTGCGCCGGTGCGGTCTTTAATTTGATACTCGGACTTATAATCTGCATGGTCATACTTTCAATGAGCGACGGCATAGCAACAACCGAAATTCACAGCTTTGAAGAAAATCCCGTCAGCGCACAGTACGGATTACAGGCAGGGGATAAGATAGTCGAAATTGACTCAAAGCATGTCTATTCGTCGTATGACCTGTCATTTCTTATGCAAAGAAATGCCGACGGCGTGTTCGATTTTGTCGTTGAAAGAGACGGTGAAAAAGTCAATTTAGACGGCGTAAAATTCGAAACGAAAGACATTAACGGAACGAACACGATAATATACGATTTTATTGTCGTCGGAGTTAAGTCAAACTTCACCAATGTTTTGAAGTATTCATTCGGCGAAGCGGTTTCGATTTCGAGAATAGTTTATCTCAGCCTGTTTGACCTGATTACCGGTCAGTACGGACTAAGTGATCTTTCGGGCCCGGTCGGTACAGTTCAAATCATTGCCGAAGTTGCGCAAAATTCGGCGTCGACATTCGACTTTGAAAATCTCCTGACAATAATGGCGCTTATAACAATAAATATCGGTCTGTTCAATCTCTTACCGATACCGGCGCTTGACGGCGGAAGATTTTTCTTCATGCTTATTGAGCTGATATTCAGAAAACCCGTACCGGCAAAATACGAAAACTGGATCCATGCGGCAGGACTTGTATTACTGCTGATATTCATGGCTGTTGTATCGTTCAGCGATATTTGGAAGCTGATACAAGGTAAAACCTACTTGTAAGAAGGTGTAAAAATGTTTGAAAGAAGAAAATCACGAATTGTTAAAATCGGCAATATTTCGATAGGCGGCGACAATCCTGTTGCCGTCCAATCAATGCTCAACGCCGAGGCACACGATATTGAAAAGAATATCGCTCAAGCTAAGGCACTCGAAAAAGCCGGCTGTCAAATAATAAGACTTGCCGTACCCGATAAAGATGCAGTAAAGACCGTATATGAACTTAAGAAAAATATCTCGATACCCGTTGTTGCGGATATTCATTTTGACTATAAATTAGCTCTTGCAAGCGTTGACGCAGGTGCCGATAAAATCAGAATAAATCCCGGTAATATCGGCAGTGACGACAGGGTCAAAGCTGTTGTCGATAAGTGTATGCAGTCGAATGTACCTATCAGAATCGGTGTAAATTCCGGTTCGCTCGAAAAGGAAATTCTGTCTAAATACGGCTCACCTGTACCCGAAGCGCTCGCCGAAAGTTCAATGTACCACGTACGTCTTTTGGAAAAATTCGATTTTTCCGACATTGTAATTTCTTTGAAATCATCAAATGTCAATTACATGGTCGAAGCGTATGAAAGAATTGCCGATATGTGCGACTATCCTTTGCATTTGGGCGTTACCGAAACGGGAACACAGCGTATGGGCACAATAAAATCGAGCGTCGGAATCGGCTCGCTTCTCGTTCACGGTATCGGAGACACAATAAGAGTATCTTTGAC
>CAZBXS010000170.1:0-2987 GCA_964495955.1 uncultured Faecalibacterium sp. | reverse complement strand
CGACGCAAGTCGTGACGGAGGGAGAAGTTCGCTACGCTCACAATGAATATTGAATAATGAATAATGAATAATTGTGGGCGGGACACCCGCACCCGATTGTAATAGCGTTTGCAGTAACTAAATCTCGCCTCTCCTATAGGGGAGGTGTCACGCAAAGCGTGACGGAGGGGTTTGGTTCGCTACGCTCACAGGTAAGAAGTAAGAGGTAATAGGTAAGAAGTGACCGAAATTCCGCACTTTAAGGCTCCCTTGTGCAAAGGGAGCTGTCACGACGAAAGGCGTGACTGAGGGATTGCGGACGCAGAAGAAATTTAATACAAACGCACAAACTAAAAACTAAAATCATTTCGCATTCCGCATTTCGAACTTCGAATTTGCAAAAAGAGGAGAAAATATGCAAGAGACAAGTATCATTTACACCGAGCAGTTGAATTTAAATATCGACGAAGAATTGAAATATCAAAAACGCTTCGGAGTATTAAACAGCAAAAATCTTTTAAAAAAGAACCTTAAAATGAACGTTTCTTTTGTTGTGCTCGGTACGGCGGTAATATTTCTTATCGGCGATATTTCAATTTGGTATGCTTTGATTTTAGCTTTGATAGGAGCTGTCATAATCGGTTTGGTTCACAAGCGTTCGGTCAAAAAAGGCTTGATTTCCGTCTGTAAGATAAATTACGAAAACCCGTTGAACAAAAATAAACCCGAAAGACTGACGTTTAAAGAAAACGGCGTCGAAAGCGTATCGCCCTATTCCAAGGCGTACATTCCGTATGAAAAAATCGAAAGAGTGATAAGCGATCCGATGGCGTTCGTAATAAAAAACAAAGGGAACGATTACGGCTTGATAGTACCGAAACCTAATCAAAACGCCGAACTGCTTTTTAATATCGACAACATTTTAAGAGAAAAATTAAACGACAGATTTATCTATGAAATGTGAGGGAGAAAAATGAGCGAAATTACTTTAAAATACAGCCTGACGGTTGACGACCTCGTGCATTTTAACGATACGGTGCTACAAAAAAAGACGGTTATGATAAGAGCCGTCTGCCTTGTCATAACTTTCGTTTGGGCGTTTTTCTTCATTTTCGAAGAAAACTACAGGGCACTGCCGGTCGCTTTGATTTTTTTGGTACTGGGTGTAATTTACCCGTACCTGTTAAAAAGCGAAAACAGGAAAGTTTACAAAGACTATCACTTGCTCGGAAAAGAAATACAGCTTGAGTTTTATAACGACCACATAGTCGAAAAAGTTTTGCCCGCTCACGAAGGCGACTATGAATCGGAACTTCACGTTCCGTTTGAAGCGATAGTCAACATCACCGAAACGGACGAAATATTCTTGTTTTTCATATCGCCGATAAATGCAATAGGCGTACCGAAAGAGGTTTTCACCAAAGAGGACAGAATTAAACTTTTCCATTTGATAGAAAATGTTTTTTCCGACAGATTTACAAGGACAAATCTCAGACGTGCAATGAAAAACGACAAAGATAAAAAAGACGGTACAGACGGCGAAAATAAATAAAAATAAAAAAACGGAAAGATAACGCACGAAGAACTTGAAAAGGGTGTTTTTATGACAGAAAAGTATTTGGATTACGATGAGAATTTATTTCTTAACATCGGCGCAAATATGGAATACCAAAGAGCTTACGGAATTTTAAGGCGTGAGAGACTTCTCAAAATTTATATTTTTTATTTTGCTCTTGCGGTAGCGGCTACGGTCGCTGTCGGAGTTTTCTCGAAAAATGTCTTAGCTACCGTGATAGCGGCTGTAATTTCGATTGCGTGGGAAGTATACATGTGCTTTATCACAAAGAAAACCGCCGAAAAGAAGATAAGAAACTTTGTCACGTCAAGATACAACAGCAACCCCACCCCGCACTCAAAGACGAGGCTGACTGTCGGCGAAAAAGGCTTCGAAGTAAAAACGCCGTATTTACGCTCATATTATCCCTACAGCGATATTGATGTTGTACTTTCGACTTCCATTTACTTTTATATCAAGATAAGAGACTGCGAAAGCGTTTATACTATTCCGAAAAAAAACAAGGACATTAAAGCTATCTGGTACTTGGAAGTTACCTTAAAAAGCGCAGTCGGCGACAGGTACAAAGAAATCAAAGTGAGAGGTGATAAAATTGTCTGATCTTATTTTGAAGTACAGGTTAATGCCCTGCGACGTGACGGAGTGTTATAAATTCGAAAACAAAAAAGAGTTCGACAAAAGCCGTCTTATAGGCGTAATATCCGCCCTTTTAGTCGGCTCGGTGCTATGCTTTTTCGAAAGATTTTTGCTTGCGATAATATGTATGTCACTGTTTCTTGCGATAGGATTTCTCTATCCGATCTATATGATAAAAAGACACAAAAACGCTAACAAAAACTATTACAGAGCAGGCAGAGATATCAAGTTAAGCCTTCTTTGCGACCATTTGGAAGAATGCTATTTAGCGAAAATCGCCGGAGATTTCGAAGAAGAACTTCATTTCCCGTACGAAAAAATCGAAAAAGTAACAGAGACGCAAAATCTTTTCATGTTCCACATCTCAAGAGACGATGCGGTAATAGTCCCGAAAAGAGAGCTTAGTAAAGAAGAAATTCAACAGATGAGAAAAACAGTAAAATTTCGCTTTGTTGCGGAATACACCTGTCCCGACGCTAAGAAAATAGCTCGGAAAGAAAAAAGAGATAACAAAAACAATAATATAAACAACGATAACAGCAACAACTGAAAAAGAGGTTAAAAAATATGGACAATATGAATAATATTCCCAACCCATACGAAAACCAAAAAATAATCAACGTCGATCTTAACAAGGAAATGAGAAAATCGTTCCTTGACTATTCGATGTCGGTTATCACTTCGAGAGCTTTGCCCGATGTACGTGACGGTATGAAACCTGTCCACAGGCGTATACTCTACACAATGTATGAAAACAGCCTGTACCCCGACAAGCCCTACCGTAAGTGCGCCGACA
>CAZBXS010000169.1:0-3022 GCA_964495955.1 uncultured Faecalibacterium sp. | reverse complement strand
TGCTGACTATAGCATTTGATAAAGCAGGAACTAAAAAATTGATGGCAAACTATACCAAATTTGAATAGGAGGATCTATCATGAAAAAGTTTATCTCAATTTTCCTTGCACTCGTTATGGTGTTCTCACTCACGAGTGTTGCATTCGCAGCTAACGCCCCCGTAACACCTGTTGTTGTCGTCAGAGGCATGGGTGAAGATATCTATCTTCAAAATGACGACGGAACAAAAACAAAGGTGTTCGCACCCGACAGCCAAGTCATCATTGATGCCGTCGAAGAATTTCTTCCCGGTCTCATTTCATCAGCGATACGTGACGATTATTCCGATATCGCCGACAGCATGACTAAGATAAGAGAAATGTTCTTACCCTTAGCTTGCAACGATGACGGTACGCCTAAGTGCAATCTTACGGTCAACTATTCACCGAAGAATTTGACCTACTATCCCGACATGCTCGGCTCCGAATGGAAGATCGCCTATTCAGCCGCCGACGCAGTAGGTGCCGAAAATACATATTTCTTCACATATGTTTGGACACGCAGCCCAATTTCGATTGCCGAAGATCTTAATGCGTACATCGAAAACGTAAAAGCCGAAACAGGCGCAAAGAAAGTTTCTCTTATCGCTTGCAGTATGGGTGGAACCATCACCATGTCCTACCTTGAAAAGTACGGCTATGACAGCGTTAAAAATGTTGTACTTGCATCAACAGCTTTCCTCGGAACCGATATAGTCGGCAAGCTCTTTAACAAAGATGTCGACATAAGCCTTACGGACGCTATTGATTATTTCGGTGCTTTCTTAGGCCATGACTTCACACAGAGCATATTCCAGCTTGTCAAGAAAATTCTCGCTCAGGAAGGCGTACTCGGCACTGCCGACGATTTCCTCGATGAATTTACAGCTAAAATTATGGACGCTCTTTATTCCGATGTATTTATGGATACGTTCGTAACTATGCCGGGTATGTGGTGCCTTGTTCCGTCAGCTTATTACGAGTCTGCCAAAGAAACTCTCTTCGGCGACAACGAACCGACATTTATAAAAACAGACGTTGACTACTACATGACAAATGTACAGCCGCACGCCGCCGATATTATTCATAATGCCGAAAACAGCGGTGTCAACTTCTATATCACAGCTTCATACATGTGCCCCGGTATACCTGTACATAACGACAATGAGCAGTACACCGATAACCTCATCGATCTCAAGTACGCCGCAGGTAACGTAACCGTTGCCGAATACGGCAAGAAAGTCGGCGATATCGACGCTTCTCTTAAGACTTGTACCGACAGCACACACAATCATGTATCCGGTGACGGCGCAGTTGACGCTTCGACAGCCATTCTTCCCGAACAGACATGGGTACTCAGAGGAATAGGTCATATGCGCTACGAGTACGGCAAAGACACATGCGCTCTGCTTACATGGCTTGCAACGAGCGACGAAAAAGTCAGCGTACATACCGACGAGAAATATCCTCAGTTTGTAAACGTCAACGAAATTACAGGCAATTTCGAACCCATAACCGAAACTGTCGTAACAAGCGAAGGTTCAATGTTTGACATTATTGTAAGACTTGTTATGAACCTTATAAAGATTTTCGTTGACTATATAAAGAATCTCAATGTTGCTTAACATTTTAAACTTCGGCGCCGTCGGTGACGGAATTCACGACGACGCCGAAAGTATACAATCGGCTATAGATGAATGTTCCCGTACAGGCGGAAAAGTGCTTTTTCCGTCCGGGTACACATTCCTTTCATCATCTGTTATCGCAAAAAGCAATGTCGAATTACACCTTGAGAAAAATTCCGTTCTCAAGGCGACGGGAGACATTAACGGATATTACAGACCTTGTGACAAGCTCAACGATCCCGACACCGCACCGGTCGGAAATCCGGTCAGTAAGCCTGCATTTGCTTTCATATACGGCTACGGCGCCGACGGATTCTCGATAACGGGCGAGGGGACAATTGACGGAAACTGCTACGCTTTCGTTGAAAGGCAGAACGAATATTACGTTACAGGCAATTTTTATCCCAGACCGACAATGATATACATTGAAAACAGCCGTGATATCGAATTTTCAGGCATCACACTTACGAATGCGCCGTTTTGGACGCTTCACCCTGCCGGCTGTGAAAATGTACTTGTTGACGGGATAAAAATTCTAAATCCTCTCGATGTTGCCAACAGTGACGGAATTGACCCCGACCACTGCGACAAAGTCGAAATCAAAAACAGCGTTATAAGATGCGCCGATGACTGCATATGCCTGAAAAACACTTCCGGCAACAGCGAATACGGCGACTGTACGAATATAAAAGTACACGACTGTGAATTGACTTCGACTTCGGCGGCAATCAAAATCGGAACTGAGGGCGTGTCGGATTTTCGAAATGTCACCTTCGAAAAGTGTAATATCACTGCGTCAAATCGAGGAATTTCCATACAGATAAGAGACGGCGGAAATGTTGAAAATGTACTTTTTAAGGACATCAAAATCGAAACAAGACGCTTTCATTCTTCATGGTGGGGAACTGCCGAACCGATAATAGTAACATCGTTCAGACGTGACGAGAATACTATATGCGGAAAAATTCATAATATCACATTCGAAAATATTTCGTGCGAAAGCGAAAACGGTGCAGTAATAAACTGTGACAAAAACGAAATCGAAAATATTACATTCAAAAATGTCGATATATCCGTAAGAAGACAGAGTAAATGGGAAGTCGGATTGTACGATTTTCGCCCGTGTATCGACCATGGCATCGAAAAGTCGGACAACAACGCTTTAAGACTTCGAAATTGCGGAAAAATCAAAATATACGATTGTAAGTTTTCAATAGAAAAATGCGACGGATACGGTATGCCGTATTTCGCCGAAAATGTGAACGGCGCAGTAATGGAAAACGCAACTTTTTCATCAACAGGCAAATAATTGTAAATTGATTTGGAAATTTTCGTTTTTCTCTTTACACCTGCGGAACAATTTAGTAGAATATTAACGGC
>CAZBXS010000168.1:0-3049 GCA_964495955.1 uncultured Faecalibacterium sp. | reverse complement strand
TATCTCACCTTAGTAAAAGAGTTTGTCGCCGAAAGTCGTCATAATTGCATAGGTCGCCGGGAGAACGAAAATCGAACTGTCGAACCTGTCGAGTATACCGCCGTGACCGGGAAGAAGATTGCTGTAATCCTTAATTCCGCACTTTCTCTTGTGTACAGATGCGGCAAGATCGCCGAACATACTCAAAATCGAGAGTACGACTATCATCGCCTCCATGACAAGATAGCGTTTTACTCCGCCACCGAGCGTGTGGAAACCGAAAATCGCATTTATTATAAGGTCATATACTGTATAGAGAACAGCACTGAGTATCATGGTGGTCAAAACACCGCCGATTGCACCTTCAACCGATTTTTTCGGACTGATTTTCGGGCAAAGTTTGTGTTTGCCGAGCTTTCTTCCGACCAAAAATGCGCCTGTATCTGTCAGCCATGAAGCTCCGAAAGTGAGCAAAAACAACCAAAACGTGTCCTGCTTAGTGTAAAATGTATTAAGCGAATGATAGTCTCTGACTAAAATATAACACGCCATACTGTAGGTGTAGGCTATCGAGCCGAATACACCGCAAATTAAATCAACGTAAGTCGTTTTTTCATGCATCACGACCATAAGTATCATCAAACCTAAAATGTAAACGGTCAAAAGTGCCGTCCAGTTTACGCTGACCTTGTAGGACAAAAGGAAAACTTCGATTACGCTGTAGGTCATTGTCACAGCGTAAAGCACATTATTTTTGCATTTAACGGATTTTAAAAGTTCATATGTTGCAAGTGTTGCTATAAGAGATATCAAAGCTGTCACAACGAGCCTAAACGGCTTATATGAAAACGCCCAAAGCGTAATCATAAATATAGCTATGATTATCGTCGACAGCGTTCGTTCGCCTTTAAATTTCTTGCTTGCTTTTTCAAGTACATTTGCCATAATGCGTCTCCTTATACTCCGCCGAAACGGCGGTTACGTTTTTGATAGTCCTCAAGTGCTTTGTTAAAATCAGCCTCGGTGAAATCGGGCCAAAGTATATCGGAATACCAAAATTCCGAATAAGCACTCTGCCACGTCAGAAAATTCGAAAGCCTGTATTCTCCGCTGGGTCTTATGATAAGGTCGGGGTCGGGTTGACCTGCCGTATAAAGACAGTCAGATATGGTGTTTTCGTTAATTTCTTCCGGTTTAAGTTCGCCTTTAGCTACTCTTTCGGCAATTTCTTTTACCGAATGGAGTATTTCACTTCTACCGCCGTAGTTTACGGCGATGTTGATATATGTCTTAGCTTTGTCATCGCTGTCATGTTCGACTGTATTGAAAAGTTCCAATATATCTTCGGGTACACCGCTCTTTTCGCCGATAAAGCGAATGCGGTAACCTCTTTTTTCATTTTCTTCTTTTCTTTCCTGCATCTCATAGAGATAATCTCTGAAAAGATCCATTATAGCATTGACTTCTTTTTCGGGTCTTTTCCAATTTTCAGTTGAAAAAGCATAAAAAGTCAAATATCCTATTCCGAGATCGGCAGCGTAATCGCATATTTTTCGAAATACACGACCGCCTTCTTTGTGTCCCTCGCTTCTTTCGAGCCCTCTGTTTTTCGCCCATCTTCCGTTGCCGTCCATGATTATCGCCACATGTCTCGGCAAAATATCAAAATGGGGCAGGTCACTGTTTTGCATAATTTGTTCTCCCAATTTAGCACTTATGGGGCGGATAATATCCGCCCCGCATTTTTATCAGATATCCATGATTTCTTTTTCTTTGGCAGCCGAGATTTTGTCGATGTCGGCTATGAAGTCATCTGTAAACTTCTGTATTTTCTTTTCACCGTCTTTGAGATCGTCTTCTGTTATCTCGGAATTCTTCTTCGCAGCTTTCAATTTTTCGATAGCGTCACGGCGAATTGAGCGAATGGCAACTTTTGAATTTTCGGCTGTCTTTTGAATATCCTTGCAAAGTTCTTTTCTTCTCTCCTCAGTCAGCGGCGGGAATGTCAAGCGGATAACGCTTCCGTCATTGTTCGGATTGATTCCGATATCTGAGGTTTGAATAGCTTTTTCGATTGCCTTAAGAACTGATTTGTCCCACGGCTGAACAGTCAAGACACGAGCTTCTGTAGCGGAAACGGAAGCCAGCTGGTTAATCGGTGTCGGCGTTCCGTAGTAGTCGACTGTTACTTTGTCGAGTATCTGCGGATTAGCACGTCCGGCTCTGATTGCACCGTATTCGCTTTCGAGTGCGGCGATAGTCTTGGTCATTTTTTCTTTTGCTTTTGCGAAAATTTCGTCCATAATTATACTCCTATCTTGTAACTTAACCCTCTTCGACGAGAGTTCCGATTTTTTCACCGCATATCGCTTTAACGATATTTTGCGGATCGTTGAGATTGAAAACTAAAATGTCTATGTTGTTGTCTCTGCAAAGTGATGCCGCTGTGCTGTCCATAACGGCAAGACCTTTGCCGAGAATTTCGCTGTGTGTAAGTTTATCGTACTTTTTAGCGTCTTGGAATTTATTCGGGTCTTTATCGTAGACGCCGTCGACGTTCGTTGCCTTGAAGATTACATCGGCGTTGATTTCGGCAGCTCTGAGAGCTGCTGCCGTATCGGTCGAGAAGAACGGGTTACCTGTACCGCAACCGAAAATAACTACCCTGCCCTTTTCAAGATGGCGAACCGCACGATTTCTTATATAGGGTTCGGCAACCTGTTGCATACTAATAGCTGTCTGTACTCTGACATCGACGCCCATCTGTTCAAGAGAGTCAGCCAGTGCAAGCGAGTTCATCGCTGTGGCAAGCATTCCCATGTGATCGGCTCTTGTTCTGTCCATATTGCCACTGCTTCTTCCTCTCCAGAAGTTACCGCCACCGACAACAAGACCTATCTGTGTTCCGAGTTCGACACAGTCTTTCACAGCTTTGCATACGCTGTCAACTATTTCGAAATCAATACCTTTTCCACCTTCACCGGCGAGAACCTCGCCACTGAGTTTGAGCAAAATTCTTTTATAAACCGTTTCCATATTAACACCTCACTAATTATTACGGGCGTTCATT
>CAZBXS010000167.1:0-3068 GCA_964495955.1 uncultured Faecalibacterium sp. | reverse complement strand
GTTCACGGCTCACACAACATTCCCGGTTCCGTTCGTTGTTGTCGGTTACGACTGCAAACTTCGTGACGGCGGAAAATTGTGCGACATCGCTCCGACTATCCTCAAGATAATGGGCGAAGCTCAGCCAGAAGAAATGACCGGAAAGAGCATAATACTTTAATTTTGTATCATATGAGACAGCTCCGTCTTTATTGGCGGAGCTGTCGGTTTTTATATTGAGATTTGCTATAAACTTAAAAGTGGCGTTGAAGCGTGCGCAGTAGCGAAGCGAGTGCACGCACGCAAACCGAGGGCTCGATGCCCTCGGTTTGCGTAAAAAATTTGCACTTTTCCGAGACTTTTCCGGCGACATACTTCGTAGGCGGGGTTCAAGTCGAACTCGCTGCCGCTATTCAAGTATATTTACGATCACATTGCGGATAGCAGAAAATTTTACAATATTTTCTACCGCTTTAATTTCAGCTTTCTACAGATATTACTTCAATGTTTAGTCGACATCGGCAATGTTTAGGCAAGTCTGCACTAAACGGCAAATTTACGCTTTCGGTCAGTTCTCAGCGAATGTTCGGGCACCTCTTCGCACTTTGCCTACGGCAAGCGCACGAGGCACCGCTTCACATTCGCTTGCCGCCCCTCCGCCCCGGCACCCCACCCGTTTTCAAACCACTTGCAACAAAGTCAATATCGAAGTATAATACATCATATCAAGTTTTGAGGTGAAAACATGGAAAAAATCGAATTTGAAAACGCTGTGTTGTCTATAGTCCACTCCGATAGAAAGTCGCTCGGCATACAGCTAAAGCCGTCCGAAATCATCGTTCGTGCACCGTTAAAAATGAGCGACAGAGATATATATAAATTTCTCGAATTAAAGCGAACTTGGATAGAAACTAACCTTTTAAAAATCGCCGAAAGAGAGAAAAACTCAGGAGAAACGGTACCGTTTACGTCGGACGAACTCAAAGAAATGGCGAATAAAACGAAAGAGATCATACCGAAGAGGGTTGAATACTACGCCCAAAAAATCGGTGTCACCTATGGTAGAATAACAATACGGGCACAACACACCCGTTGGGGCAGTTGTTCGTCAAAAGGTAACCTTAATTTTAACTGCCTGCTCGTACTGTTCCCGGACGATGTTATCGACAGCATAGTCGTTCACGAACTGTGTCATTTGAGACAGATGAACCATTCGCAGAAATTTTACGCCGAAATTGACAAAGTTTTTCCCGACTACAAAAAGTGTCACAAATGGTTGAAAGAAAACGGTGGGAACTATCTTAGAAGATTGCCGTAAATTAACTTCGGTCACACCGCCCTCTCAATCTCCCTTTTCAGCTTCTCGATTATTCGTTTTTCAAGGCGTGATATGTAACTTTGCGATATTCCGAGTAAGTCGGCTACTTGTTTTTGAGTGTATTCCCGTGTTCCACCCAAGCCGAACCGCATGGTCATTATCAGCTTTTCCCTTTCGGAAAGTTGTGATACTGTCCTCAAAAGCTGATTTTTTTCATCTTCCAACTCTATCCCTCGGTTGACTTCGTCCGGTTCACTGCCGAGTACGTCCGACAGTAACAGCTCGTTGCCGTCCCAATCAATGTTCAAAGGTTCGTCTATCGACAACTCGTTTTTCTGCTGAGTGTTTTTTCTCAGGTACATTAGAATTTCGTTTTCGATACATCTCGAAGCGTAGGTGGCGAGTTTTATGTTCTTTTCGGGACAGAATGTATTAACGGCTTTTATCAGTCCGATTGTCCCAATTGAGACAAGATCTTCTATGCCCACGCCTGTATTTTCAAATTTTCGTGATATGTAAACGACAAGACGCAGGTTGTGAACTATCAATTTCTCTCTTTGGGTTGTATCTCCCGATGCGATTTTATCGAAAATTTCATTTTCTTCCTCCCGACTGAGAGGTGGCGGTAGATTTTCCGAGCCGTTAATATAATACAGCTCATTATGTCTTATAAGAGACATAATATGTGAAATCAACTTTTTTAATCTATCAAACATACGTCTTTTCTCCCCTTGTTTCGAATATTGTGTACGGTAAAACGGCTTGAAAATCGCCGTTTTTTATTTTTGTGTCCGACAGTCCGATACGGACTTCTTCGGTCTCGAAGTCTTCACCAACTCCGAGAATTCTGACTTTATCTGGCTGAACTGTCAGCATTAAACTATCCCCGGAAACTGTATTGATTGGGACATATCGAGGCTTAAGGTTTGCGGGTATGTCTTCTATCTTCATCGGAATAAAATCAAAAACCGACCTATCGACCGCAATTATCGGAAATGATGTGAAGTAATCCTTAAGCGAGCTACCACTGTCTAAAAGTGCGTCGCAGGTGACTTTCTTATTCGCTATTTCGACAGTGAGCGTGTATAAGTGACCTTTCGGTGCCCGCTTTTCTATGATAAAGTAGATAAAACGAAGTACGGCGTAACAAACACTTGTCGCAGTCAGGAGCGTCAAAGTATCAAACTGAAAGTATACGGTCGCATTGTTAAACAGCATGGTATCCGGTCGGACGAATATCCAAAGAGCGAACATTGCACCGGCGAAAAGAAAGTTGACAAACAAAAACGCCAGTGTTTTCTTGATGTATCGGCGAATGTCCCCGTACCCGAAAGCGATGAGCGTCATCAAAGCACAAACGGAGACTTTTAATATGAACGAAACGAAAGACGATATCCCGTCAACCAAGATTATCAGTGAGTAGACACCGCCGAAAAGCGACGACAGGAACAGTCTCCAACGGCTTGCACCGGTCGATGATATCAACGAAGTCAGGCGTAAAAGAGCGAAATTAACATATGTATTTAAAATTATCAGCACATCGGCGTAAACGACCTGCATGTCATCACCTCTTGAATATTATAGACCGCAAAGTGAAAATTTCGTGTCGAAAACGGGTGGAGATAATATTAAATATAAGCTGACGAGAATCGAACCCGATATGCCCAAAACGCAACATTTCACGCACCCTCGAACATTTTTTGCCTTGAAATACGACAGTATTCCTGCGGCAAAGAAATGCCCGATTGCACGCAAACTGTTGCGTTTTGGG
>CAZBXS010000166.1:0-3116 GCA_964495955.1 uncultured Faecalibacterium sp. | reverse complement strand
CAGAGCGTGCACTCGCTACGCTACTGCGCACGCTACGGCGGACTTCGTCCGCCGTATTCAGCTGTTATTTACATATAAATTATTATCAGTCCGACCATCATTCCGACTACTGCGGACATAGCCGGCATTTTCGATTTCCACATCAAAAACGCTTCGGGGAGAAGCTCTCCCATTACAACATAAAGCATTGCGCCACTGGCAAAACTAAGAGATAAAAGCAACATAAGTTCGCTGACCATTCCCACACAGTAGCCTATAAGCGCACCGATTATCGTCGGAGCACCGCTGAGTGCGGTCACGAATATAGCGTGCGACTTCTTGTCACCGCCTGCGATGAGAGGTACCGATACCGCCATGCCTTCGGGAATGTTATGAAGTCCGATAACAAGAGCCATAATAAATCCGCTGCCCGAAAGAATATCTGTGCTGTCTTTGGCGTATGATGCGCCGATAACGATTCCTTCGGGGAGATTGTGAAGTGCTATAGCGAAAGCCATGACGACGCCGGCTATGAAAAGTCCGGATTTTTTGGCTTTGTGCTGATTTAAATGGTCGCTGTGAATGAGTTCTTCGAGGTCGTCCGCTGTCTTGGGATGCGACTCGTCGTTTACGTGAGGTACTTCTTTATTTGTGTGTCGGTCTATGGCGTAGTTTAAAAGGTATATGAGAATGTAGCCGAAACAAACGGCGGCGATTACTTCGAATATTCCCGTTTTCCCTCTTTCAAAGCCGATACTGAGTGCTTCTTGGAGAAGGTCGAGACATACTACACTGAGCATTACTCCGGCGGCAAAACTCAAAAGTAAACTGACTATTTTCTGGGAATCTTTTTTAAACGAGGCACCTATGACACCGCCGAGACCCGTTCCGCCTATACCGGAAACAGCCGTGACGAGCGCAATTTTAAGAAGTACACTGTCCATATTTACACCTCAATTGCGACGACATCTTCGTCTTCTTCAAGCAAGTAGCTGAGATTTTCGACCCGTTCCTCACGGGGTACTTTTATAGCGAGATTGACCGTATATGTATCGTCTTTGTTTCGCTTTACCCGTTGGTTTACAACTTCGATTTGATGTTCGTCAAGACAGGCTATCAGTCGCTTCATTGCGTTCGAACCGTTGGACTTCAGCGTCACTTTCATGTACGTGTTCAAAGCACCCTCAATGTTGCCTGCGTACTTGTGAAGGTATATCTGAAGAAGAATTATAAGTACAGTCGAGAAAATTCCGACCGTGATCATTCCGCCTCCGACGGCAAGTCCGATACCGGCTGTTGCCCAAATTCCCGCAGCTGTCGTCAAGCCTTTTATCGAACTGTCCTTTACGAAAATGACACCGGCACCCAAAAAGCTGACGCCTGTTATAACATTTGCGGCAATACGGGAAGCGTCGGCTCGGACAACGTCGTCAAAAGCATATTTCGACACAACCATCATAAGCGCCGAACCGATGGCGACGATCAGGTGAGTACGAATGCCTGCCTCTTTCTGTCTTTTGCTTCTTTCGACGCCTATCGCCGCACCGCACGCAGCGGAAATGACGATCCTTATAATATATATAATATCATCGGGTAACATACTTTTGAAATTTGCGAACGATTCGGCAAAGTTCCCAATAGCAAGCTCCATGATAATTCCTCCTTGATAATTTGATAAAACAAAAGCAATCACAGCCGAGGCTGTGACTTCCAAGTGACCTTTATTGATAAAATGATACCACCGATAAGACAAAAAGTCAACAAAAACAGCTAAAAAATATAGTACTTATAACGAAAAATTATGAAAACCGCAGAAATTTAGAGAAAAAATTTAAAATAAGTCTTTCATATTCCGAGATATTATAGTATAATATATTTCGTAATTTTGTTTCAATGCTTAATATTCAGCGAAAGGACGAAAAATAATGATAAAAAACAGAGTAACACTTACTATCGGCGGTGCGGAATACGCTATCATAACCGAGGACGACGTCAACTACGTCAACGAGCTCGGAGCGGAGCTTAACAACTCACTTGCCACCATAATGAAAGAGAACCCGAATATATCGACAACACAGGCTGCTGTTCTTCTTGCTCTCGATTATGCCGATGAGTTCAAAAAGGCTAACATGGCAGCGGACAACCTTCGTTCACAGATCAAGGACTATCTCGACGATGCCGCCAATGCGAAATCAAAAGCCGATTTAGCAAGAAGAGAAGCAGAAAACGCCAAGAGAGAACTCGAAGCGGCAAAGCTCGAAATCGACCGCCTGAACATACAGATCCGTTCTATCCTCGAACAGACGAATTTGAATTTGGGAACAACCAATACGAAAAGCGGAAAATAAAATATGGCTATAGAGATATTGTCGCCTGCCGGCAGTTTTGACTCTTTGGTTGCGGGGATACGCTGCGGTGCCAATGCGGTGTACCTCGGAACGAAAGCGTTCAACGCTCGCCGTAATGCAGGTAATTTCGATTTTGATGAGCTGACCGATGCCGTAAAATATGCCCATGAGCGTATGGCGGACGTCCATGTCACGCTCAACACTCTCGTCAGTGACAGTGAACTCGCCGATGCCGTCGAAACAGTTAAGCACATTTGCGCAAGTGGGGCAGATGTGCTTATTTTACAAGACCTCGGCGCCGCTTTCATTGCCAAGACCTGTGCGCCGGATATAAAACGCCATGCGTCAACTCAAACATCGGTACAGACTTCTTGGGGCGTCAATTTGATGAGCGAACTCGGCTTTTCACGTGTCGTACTGCCGAGAGAAACGAGCTTAAAAGAACTTGAAAATATCAGAAAAAACACTGTGGCGCAGCTTGAATGTTTCGTCCACGGTGCACTTTGCATGTCCGTTTCCGGTCAGTGCTACCTCAGTGCGATGCTCGGCTCACGAAGCGGAAACAGAGGACTGTGCGCTCAACCGTGCCGTCTGCCTTTTACTTCGGAAAACGGTACAGGTCACGATTTATCGCTAAAAGACATTTCTCTTATAGGCGAAATCGGTGCACTTGAAAAAGCGGGGGCGTGCTCTGTGAAAATCGAGGGCAGAATGAAAAGCCCCGAATATGTTGCTGCTGCGACAAAATCGTGTGATTTGGCGGTACAGGGAAAAGAAAGTCAAGAACTT
>CAZBXS010000165.1:0-3125 GCA_964495955.1 uncultured Faecalibacterium sp. | reverse complement strand
GTAAATTCGATATCAACATCACTCTACGGCGTTAAGGGTTTGATATACGGCGACAGCACTCTTTTTCCGTCGGAAGATGAATTCGAATTTTCCGACGGCGATGTTCGCTACATTCGAACAGACAGCGGAAAATATTATTTATATGACAGGCGTATAACAACCGACGCAGGACAGCTTTGGCTTCGTGGTGTTGTGGCGGCTGAATCGACAATTTCACAAGTCAGCGGTATAGTAAAAATAGTACTCATGTTTATCCCTGTATTGATGCTCCTTGCGATTGTCGGCGGTTACATAATAGCAAAACGTGCGATGAGACCGGTCGAAGAAATCAACAGCGCCGCCGAAAGTATCAGCGAGGGCAACGACCTTTCAAGGAGAATTGATATCGGCGAGGGAAGCGACGAACTGCACTCTATAGCCGACTCGTTTAACGCAATGCTTGAAAGATTGGAGCTTTCGTTTAAAAAAGAACAACAGCTCACTTCCGATATATCGCACGAACTGAGAACGCCCGTTACGGTTATCTATTCGCAGTGTCAACTGTCCTCCGAGACGGATACGACACCCGAAGAATACAAAAATTCAATAGCCGTAATAGAAAGGCAAAGCGAAAAAATGTCCGCTATAATCAACGACATGCTTTCTTTTGCAAGGCTTGAGCGTGGAGCGGAAAAGATCTCCCTTGAACGCACCGACCTTTCAAAATGCGTAAACAGTGTATGCGACGATATGCTTTACGCCGAAAAAAAGAACATCACGCTCAAAAGAAAAATCGAAGAAAATGTGTTCGTTCTCGGCAGTGACGAACTTTTGCAAAGGCTGATATCTAACCTTGTCTCGAACGCTTACAGGTACGGAAAAGAAAACGGCGAAACTCTCGTAACGCTCGAAAGTGAGGGCGACTGTGCCGTTTTGACTGTACAGGACAACGGCATCGGAATTTCAAAGGACAGCATCGGGAAAATTTTTGACAGATTTTACCGAGCCGACGCTTCCCGTTCTTCTTGCGGTACAGGTTTAGGATTATCTTTCGCCAAAGAGATCGCCGAAATTCACTCTGCCGTTATCTCGGTCGAAAGTGAACTCGGCGTCTGAAGTACGTTCAAAATAAAATTCAAAAAAGCTTGATTTTCTAATATTCCTTTAATCTTCGGCTGTTATACTCAAGACACGGTAAGCGAAGACATTACGGAAGTCCGAGCCGACCGAGAAAAACACAAGGAGACGTTTACAATGAAAAAAATGATAGTATCCGTAGCTTCGGTTTTAGTCGCAGGCACAATTTTGGCAGGTATTATGCTCACCTCGGCGTCGGAATCGAAAGGCTCAAAAAACACAGGTGATGAAATCAGTACAGTTCTTCCGACAAATTCCGCACAGGTTACGTCGGAAAGCGAAAAAGGAAATCCGTCAGACGTGAATGTTTTCCCCTCAGAGCCGAACAAATCGGACAGTACGGCAAGCACAACGTCAGAAAGTGTCTCAAATGACACAATATCACTCGCACAAGCAAAAGAAAAAGCACTCAAAGATGCGGGCGTAAGTTCGTCCGACGTAAAATTCACAAAAGCGAAACTCGACAAAAAAGACGGCAAATACGAAGTTGAATTTATCGCAACAAAAAGCGACGGTCAGTATGAATACGAATACGAGATCAACGCAAAGACGGGAAAGATAACAGAAAAAGAGCTCAAGTCCGTGGCTGTAACAAGTGTACCGTACAGCGAAAAGAAAGTAATTTCTCTCGAAACCGCCAAAGGCGTAGCACTCAAGGACGCAGGCTTGACCGTAAACGATTGCACATTCACAAAAGCGAAACTTGACAAAGACGACGGCGAATACGAATATGAGCTCGAATTCAACGACGGCAAGAAAAAATATTCATACTCTGTAGACGCTTACACAAGCGAAATAACCGAGAGAGAAACCGAAAATATTAAAAAGCCGACGTCTGACAAAACGTCTTCTCAGACAACGGCAACAACGAAAATTACGCTCGACGAAGCGAAAAAAATAGCCTTGAGTGACGCAAAAGTTAAAAATTCCGACGTAACGTTCACAAAGACGGAGTATGACAGGGACGACTTCGAATACGAGATAGAATTTACATGTAACGGTAAAGAGTACGAATACGAAATCGGAAGAAACGGCACTATAAACAAAAAAGATGTCGAAAAAATAAAAGACAGCGACTATCATACTTCGGCACTTATAAGCATTGACAAGGCACGTTCCATAGCACTTACTCACGCAGGTCTCAAAGAAAATGAGATAAAGCAGAAGAAAATCGAGCTTGAAAGAGACGATGGGATTTACAAGTATGAATTCGAATTTGTAAACGGAATATACGAATACGAATACGAAATCAACGCAAAAACGGGCGAAATCATTGATTTTGAAAAAGAAATCGACGACTGACGGATGTTTTGCAACAGTTAAGAAGAGAATATAGTTTTATAAATACAGCACCCAACTGCCACTTAGCTAAGTTGCGGTTGGGTGTTTAATTTGCATTTCAATTTCAACTTCCTTACTTACCCAAATAAGAAAATCCTAAAATTGCCACGCCCAAAACTACGAGTATGACACCGGTAACTCTGTTGAGGGTTTTCGGTTTCGCCTTGTTTGCGAACACTGCCGCTATCTGTGCCCAAATAAGTGTAAACACAACGCAAAGTGCGAATACAAACCAGTCAGGTTGACCGCCTATCACAAAGTGGGATACAGCACCGGTAAGCGCTGTAAACGTCATTATAAATACACTCGTTCCGACCGCCGTTTTAAGTTCGTATCCGAGGACGCTTGTCAATATAAGAAGCATCATCATACCGCCGCCGGCGCCGATAAATCCGCAGATAAATCCGATAAGCGCTCCGCAGATAACAGACTGTATCGCACGCTTTTTAGCCGATACGCCCTGCATGGCTTCTTTCGTTGTCATGACCGGTTTTACGATGAATTTTACACCCAGTAAAAGCGTCATGAATACAGAAAAATTGCCCATGGTGGTTGACGGGACGAAACTTGCCGTATAACTTCCGACAACCGTAAATGCAAGTACGCTCGCCATCATTATAAGTCCGTTTCTTATATCGAGGTTTTTGTTTTTTCCGTAGGTGTACGCC
>CAZBXS010000164.1:0-3153 GCA_964495955.1 uncultured Faecalibacterium sp. | reverse complement strand
GGACGCCAAAGAGCCGAACCAGTGCATTTTAGCGCCTGTGTGGTACAGGGGAGGAATGCACAAAAAGACGTCGTCTTTCGTCTGTCCGTGGTGTTTCTGTTCGGTCAAAGCCGAGCAGTACAACGCTTTGTGACTGTGTAATATCGCTTTCGGGAAGCCTGTAGTACCCGAAGAAAAATATATCGCCGCATCGTCGTCCTGCGTCAAGGCAACGGGCGGATTTGTCGAGGAGCAGAAATTCATAAGTTTCAAACAGTCCTCAGCGTATTCGGGTCTGTCTCTGCCGACGAACCATTTCGTTTTCACGTTCGAAATGCTGTCTAATATCGGGTCGATACGGCTTACAAATTCCGGGCCGAAAACCAGTACTTCAACATCGGCTAAATCAAGGCAGTATTTTATCTCATCGGAAGAAAATCGGAAATTCAGCGGAACTGCGATACAGCCGGCTTTTAAGATACCGAAGTAAATCGGAAGCCATTCGAGGCAGTTCATAAGAAGTATTCCGACCTTTGTTCCTCTTTTAATTCCTCGGCTTAAAAGCAGGTTCGAAAATCTGTTTGCCCGTCGGTCGAAGTCACGCCAAGACAGTTCTCTGCGGTAGGGAGCGTCGGGTTGAGCTCCGGCTATCAGGCTCGCTTCACGCCATGTAACAGCGTTGTCTCTTTCCTCGGACGGATTGACCTCGACCAAGGCTGTGTCGGCACCGTAAAGTCTTGAGTTACGCTCCAAAAAATCAGTAATTACCATTTTGTGTTCCTTTCTTTTTGTACGGGTGAGTATGTGAAGAAAAACAAACCCTCTGCACAAAACGTGCAGAGGGTGAAATATTCACGGTACCACCTCTGTTTACCACGGCTTACCTGTACAGGTGAATGCAAATGCACCGTGGCATCTCATCAGGACACGGATAATGTCCCTTGCGCTTTATCGGGCGCACCCGTCTCCGCTTACTTGCCTGAGTTAATTTCAGACGTTCGGGGAGCGGCTCGGAAATGAATTCGGTCAAGGTTTCACCGCTGTCTTGCACCGACCGACAGCTCTCTGTGGCTTCGCAGTGACCTACTTGTTTTCGTCATCGCTTTAATTTTAATGTATTGATTTTAGCACTTTTAAGTGATGAGGTCAACAGTTTTCGAAAATTTAATAAGAATAAAATTCGAAAATCCAAGGGGTCAAAGTTGACAAATTTCGACATTGTATATATAATGTATACAGCTGAATGGTAATCGCAAAGGCGGTTGGCGTTATCACTATCCGAAAAGGAGGTGATGAGCATGATTTTAACTCTTACATTTTATGTTGGTAAATATACATTTACAGCACAGATTAAGATTAAAAGCAACAACCGCCACTCCGGTAAGTGACGGTTGTTATAACTATTTTTTAACAATTGATCGCTGACCGCTTGAACGGTCACCATTCAGCTACCCTTATTATATATGATATATCCTGTTTTGTCAAGCGATTTATCGCCACAAAATTACTTTGTTACCGCCGTAAGTTATATGGCGGTTTTGCTTATAACACAATAAAAACGCATATATCCGAATATGCTCCCTTGAATTCTCGTTTTGCGAGACAAATTTTCACTTTGAGGTATGGATTTTTTACTGCCGTTTTTGTAGAATACAGTTGTAAGGAGAAAGTGCACTGTCCCTTATACCCGATTGATAAGTACAAAAAACAAGGAGGAAAAGCCGTGAATAACAAATTTGATGTACCCGAAAAACAGCCTAACCGAAATTCTATAGGGCAGTTCATTTGTGCGTTAAGAAAAGCCATGGGATATACGCAACAGGAAGTAGCCGACAGGCTCAACGTTTCAAACAAAGCCGTCAGCAGATGGGAGCGTGACGAATGTGCGCCGGATATAACACTTATTCCTGCGATAGCGGAACTTTTCGGCGTAACATGCGACGAACTTTTAAAAGGCGAACGAATATCAAAAAGCGAAACACAAGAAGAGAAAAAGCAGCCTAAAGTCGAAAAACAAGTTAGAGTACTTTTGGCACGAACGCTGTCGAATTTTAAAACGCTGACCTATATTTCAATCGCATTGGCGTCGTTCGGATTTGTCTTCATTTCACTGCTCGGTTTCGGGGTAGACATGGACGGACTTGCTTTGCCGGTGACGGTTATGATGATTTCCGAGGTGTCGGCGCTGACTTTGAGCGTACTTGCCGTAATGCGTATAAGAGATGCGAAATCGGATAACGAACTTTTCGCTCTCGCCGACAGCGTACAGCTTGAAAAGTTTAACCTTACAGTCGGGAATCTGTCGCTTTTGGTGTTTTCTCTCATTTTTGCCACATTGCTGAGTTTCGTTATCGGCTGTTATGCGCCTTTCCTGTCGGCAGTCATTTCTTCAGTCTGCGTCACTTTAGCACTCGGTTTAAAATTCAGAGAACGCTATTTTTCGTGGCTCGGTATTGAAGTTAAAGCAAGAGAACCGAAGCCCGATATAAAGAAAAATCTTTTGAAAATGAACTTAGCGCAATGTACACTCACTCTCGTTGCCGTCATTTTGTTTATCGTGTCGCCCTATTTTGTGACAGCGGGGAATTCGACCGATTATTTCAACATTACACTTAATGTTATCGCCGTTTTGTGTCTTGTCGGAAATGTTGTTTGTTTTGTTGTACTTGTTACCGAAAACAGAAATTCGGCTTCGTTCTTTTTGCCGGACGGGATAAGAAATATAATCTTCATACTGCCGGCACTGATAATGTCAAAATTTCACTCATGCACATGGTCGGGCGACTACTCCGGTTATACAAGACATGAAGCTTGGCTTGTTTTTGAATATCTTTTGCCTGCGGTCGTGTTGGTTTCGGCAGATATAGTAATTTTTTCCGTCATAAAGTCTGTCATAAAAAAGCGTAGCGAAAAAATATAAAAAATTATAGTTTGTTATATTTTCTCGGATTTATGGACAATAATAAAAAAATCTGTTATACTTAAGCATTGAAGTCAAATCCGAACCCGATTTGTTTTGGCTCCTCGGCGCATCTGCTGCGTTAAAATGCTCGCAAATCCGTCAGGATTTGCTCCGCTTTTGCCTTGCATCTGCATCCGATTACCTCAAAACAAATTCTTCGACCTAAAACGGATGGAGTTTCGAGGGATTTACGGTGCAAAGACAGGAAGCAA
>CAZBXS010000163.1:0-3182 GCA_964495955.1 uncultured Faecalibacterium sp. | reverse complement strand
TCTGTCTTACGCTCGAAGTCGAAAAATCGACACGCTTAACTGCGTCGACGATTTTGTTATCGCCGTCGATGAGAATGATGTTGCTGTACTTGCCCATGATTTCGATGCAAAGTGTAAGTTCGACCCTGTCGCCTATTTCGTTCGTTGCGTCAAAGTCAATGAACAAAATGCGGTCAAGTTCGTGTTGTCTGACGCTTTTTATCATCGCTCCGACAAGGCGTTTTCTAAACAGCATACACAGCATCGGCGGTACTGCCGGATTTTCAAGAGAATGAGAAGTAAACTGTATTCTCGGACTGTTCGCTCTGACGCACAAAAGCAGTTTCACACTGCCGTTTCTTGAACGTAGAGTAAGCACTATTTCATCTTTTGACGGCTGTGAAACCTTGTCTACACGTGAAAATAAGGCGACTTTTTCTATTTCGTTTTTTAATTTGTGCAAATATATTCCGTCAAGTGCCATTATTTTGTACCTATAAATTCTACGGGGTTTTCTTGGTCTAAGTATATACATTCAAGACCCGGAAAGCAGTCTGATATTAACTTCATCAGTTTCATTACACCGGGCGTTTCCGTTTCGTAATGTCCCGCTGCGATAAGTGTTATTCCGCACTGTTCAGCCATAAGAAAATGATGATGGCTGAGATCGCCCGTAATATAAGCGTCTGCGCCGAAATTTAAGGCGTCGGATATGAAATCTCCGCCAGAACCGCCACATACCAAAACTTTTTTTATCGGCTTTTTTCCGTCCGAAAATCTAACCGTTGTCGAAAGTGCTTCGGCGACCTTTTCGGCAAATTTTCTCGGCTCCTGTTCATCGCAGGTGCCACCCGATAAACATTCGGGCAATTCTTTGTCAAGGTTAGTGATCGTAACTTTAAGTCCGATTTTTTCGGCTAATGCGTAGCTGACACCTTTTCGGCAATTGTCATAGTTAGTATG
Source organism: uncultured Faecalibacterium sp. (assembly GCA_964495955.1). Classification (GTDB taxonomy): domain Bacteria; phylum Bacillota; class Clostridia; order Oscillospirales; family Acutalibacteraceae; genus UBA6857. The sequence goes on along the minus strand of CAZBXS010000163.1, from coordinate 2,240 downwards.
AGCCGATATGACGTTTATACCTGCTTTTGCCGCTTCGTAAGCGATGTCGCCTTTTAGGAGTTCTTTCTTCGGCTGAAAGATTACCGGGTGGTGTGTAACTATGAGGTCGACGCCGTTTTCGATTGCTTTTTTGAGCGTTGCATTGGTAAGATCAAGTGTAAACCCGACCTTTTTCGTCACTGAATCGGGGTCTCCAATCAAAAATCCGGAGTTGTCCCAGTCACATTGTTTTTCGAATGCGGAACATTGATTTATAAGAAAATGTACGCTTTTAGCTGTATATTTTACCATGTTTTTCCCTCCGTTATATCTTTTAATGTTTCACAAAGTTTATATAAAAATTCGGCTTCCGTTTCGTTTTGTCCGCTTTTTGAAAGTCCGTCGGCACGCTTTAAAAAACGCTCACGCTGACGCAAGAGGTACTCGTTGGCATGTACGTTTTCACACTTCGGAAGTTCGCCGTAATATTCATAGCCGAACGGATAGTCACTTTTTTCTTTTGTACATTCGGCACAAACGCAGATATAAAGTCTGTCATCTTCCTTGACGGCGTTTTCTTCGATTATCTTAAAGCCGTTGGTCATAAAGAAGTGTCTGACTTTTTCCGAGTGAGTTTGCGGTTGGGCGATTATTCTTTTGTCGCTGTTTTTAAGCCACTCGGCTTTTGAAAGTATATCGCAAATAAGATCTCCGCCCATACCTGCAAGTACGATATCCGTCACTTCATTTTCATGTACATTTTCAAGTCCGTCGGAAAGGCGAAGTTCGATTTTGTTTTCAAGGTCATGTTCTTTGACCGTTTTTTTCGCATTTTTCAGTGGCCCTTCTCTCAAATCCGCAGCGATAGCGTAGGTTATCTCCCCTTTTTTCATAAGGTAAGCCGGAAGATAGGCGTGGTCTGTTCCGACATCGCACAGCACGGCACCCTTGCGAACAAAATCGGCGACAAGAGAAAGGCGTTTGCTTAAAATAATATTTTCCATTTTTATCCCTACCGAAAAAGGACGGATAATTTCGGCGTTTCGAAAGCTGTCGCAATCGAGCACCGTCTATCCGCCCGCACTGTATTTTCCTGTGATTATTTTGAAGCGAGATACTCGTTGATAGCGTCGACTAATTTGTCAGCGTCAACGCCATGAACCATACAGGCTTCTTCGACGGTTTCGCCTCTTGATGAGGGACAGCCGAGGCAGTGCATACCCATCTGTAAGAAAAAGACAGATGTTCCTCTGTCGGCATCGAGAATATCGCCGACAGTCATATCTTTTGTAATCTTGTCCATGATTTTACCTCCTATCATACTGACTATATTATATTACCGCAAACGCTTTATTGCAATACATTTTTTGAAAATAAACCTTGAAAATACGAAAATGCCCTGCCTTTAACTAAAAAGACAGGGCAAAAAGAAATTTGTCGGTGTACAGGTGAGGTTGCGGTACACTCACCTGTACAAAAGAATAGGAAGTAGAAATCAGATATAATGTTTGATAACCATAATGATTGCTTTTATCGCTTCGAATATTACTGCGATAATGTAATCTGCGAGTGTTTTTTCCGTTGTCGGTACAGTCGGCTCGCTCGGCTGAACGGGTTCTGTCGGCTCAACAGGTTTTGCGTTTTCAATCCATTTTGCATAGATTGTTATATCCGAACAACCGCTTTCGCCGAATGTGTATTCGTTGCCGTCTGTGCAGTCTTTGTCCGTGTACCAACCGCCGAATGTGAAGCCTTCTTTTGTCGGGTCGGTGAGCTTCGAGAAAGCATCACCGTTTATATATTCGGTCTTTGTAACACCGTCAACATCGAATGTTATCTTTGTTGACATCTTGCTGTAGTCTAAAACAAGTTCGGGGTGTTCCTTGCCCTGCTTCCAGATTTGTTCGGTCTGATCGCCTTGAAGAAGTGCGGTTACAGTGCCGTCTTTAAATGCTTCGGCACTCATAGATGTTCCGTAGTCGTTGAGCGTGGTTTCGAGATCTTCATCTTTATAGTAGCAATCTTCAAGATAATATGCATTCGTACCTGCTACCGGATATGACTGTTCTTGTTCTATCTCATCACAATAACCTACAATTCCGCCTGCATTGCCGTATCCGACTGTGCCGATGTTATAAAGTGAGCTTGATTTAACAGCGTAGTTATAAGTTTCGGAGCCGATAATTCCGCCTACCCTGCCTGCGCTGAATGCATAGACATCGCCGACATTGTAGCAGTTTGTGATACTTCCCTGTTCAATT
>CAZBXS010000162.1:0-3187 GCA_964495955.1 uncultured Faecalibacterium sp. | reverse complement strand
TTGCGACAAATATTGCAACTGCGGAAGCGTTGATACATTCGCTTGAAAGAGGAGACCTCGACTGGAGAGACATCGTCCACCAGTCCGGAAGATAAATAACGTGCCTGTGAAACAGAGGAGTAAACGCCGAAAGTTCGCTAAAGAGAGAGGTCGGTCGGTGCGAGACCTTGCGAAAATGCGTTGAAGACACTGCGGAGGCGCCGTAGGGACTTACGGAAAGTCCGAAAAGAGTGGCTGCGAAAGTGGCAAATAGGGTGGCACCGTGGAGCTTGAGCTTCACCCCTTGTAACTGTGAATTTTCACGCAGGGGGTGGAGCATTTTTTGCGCCTACCCTGTACTAAAAAACGGAGGTTAGATAAATGGCACTTGTAACAAAAGCCATAAAAGGAACGCAGGATACCCTGCCGAACGAAAGCTACAAAGTTCAGTACATCGAAACGAGCGTCCTCGACATAGCCAAAACTTACGGTTTCAGCGAGATAAGAACGCCCGTATTCGAACACACCGAGCTTTTCAGCCGTGGCGTCGGAGATACAACCGACGTCGTACAAAAAGAAATGTACACATTCAACGACAAGGGCGGAAGATCAATAACGCTCAGACCCGAAGGTACAGCCGGCGCAATAAGATCGTTTTTGGAACACGGACTTTTCAACGAACCGCTTCCCCAAAAACTTTGCTATCTGACGAGTTGCTACCGCTATGAAAAACCGCAGGCGGGACGTCTTCGTGAGTTCCACCAATTCGGCGTCGAATGTGTCGGCACCGCATCACCTGCCGCAGATGCCGAAGTTATTTCAATGGCAAACGAAATTTTCGATTTTCTCGGCGTGACGGGAATTCAGCTTGAGATAAATTCGATAGGCTGTCCCGAATGCCGTCAAAAATATTACGATGCACTTAAAGAGTATTTTTCACAGTATAAACAGGAGCTGTGCGAGACCTGCTTGGGCAGACTTGACAGAAACCCGATGAGAATTTTGGACTGCAAGAGCCCTGTTTGCCAAAAGATAGCAAAGGGCGCACCGGTGATACTCGACTATCTGTGCGACGAATGCAAGGAACACTTCGAAAAGGTCAAATCTTATCTTGACGCTATCGGAATTGAGTACAGGGTAAACCCGAGAATAGTCAGAGGTCTTGATTACTACACAAGGACGGTTTTCGAATTTGTTTCGACCGAAATCGGAGCACAGGGAACGGTTCTCGGCGGCGGAAGATATGACGGGCTGTGTGAAGAGCTCGGCGGAGCGAAAACTCCGGCATTGGGCTTTGCTATGGGAATAGAAAGACTGATGCTTCTTATGCAAAAGCAAGCCACGGCTTTCCCCGAAAAGGAAAAGTGCAATTTGTATATCGCATCAATGGGCGAAGAAGCTCTTGTCAAGGCGATGACGCTTGTAACCGAGATAAGAAAGGACGGCTTGAATGCGCAGTTTGACGTTGTAGGACGCTCTGTCAAGGCGCAAATGAAGTTTGCCAACAAGCTCGGTGCACAGTACACCATGGTACTCGGCGAAAATGAAATAGCCGAAAACAAGGCAAAGCTTAAAAATATGGAAACAGGCGAGGAGGTCGAGGTCGGACTTGACAGCTTCGTTGACGATTTTATGAATATTTCGATCGAGCAGACAATGGCGGCATTGCACGAAAGCTTCGGCGTGGACGACAGCATTGACCTCAGCTCGATAATCGGAACAACTTTTTGATAAGAGAGGGATAAACATGGACTTTATGACAGGACTTAAAAGAACGCATTACTGCGGTACACTCAGACCCGACGATATCGGCAAAGAGGTCGTAGTCGCAGGTTGGGTACAAAGACAAAGAGACCTCGGTTCGCTGATATTTATAGATCTCAGAGACCGTTCGGGTATCGTTCAGCTTTCGTTTGACGACAGCACCGATAAAGAGATCTTCGACAAGGCGTTCGCCGCAAGAAGTGAATTTGTACTCATGGCGAAAGGCGAAGTACAGGAAAGAAGTAGCAAGAATTTCGAAATTCCGACGGGCGAAATCGAGATAAAAGTTACCGATTTGCGTGTACTTTCAAAGAGCGAAACTCCGCCGTTTGAGATAGTCGAAAATTGCCAAACGAGCGAACTGACGAGACTTAAGTACAGATATCTTGACCTGCGCCGTCCGGATTTACAGAGAAATATCCTCATGCGTCACAAGATAACGAAAATTACACGTGACTATTTCGACGATAACGGCTTTGTCGAAATAGAAACTCCCATGCTCATAAAATCAACTCCCGAAGGTGCAAGAGACTTTATCGTACCGTCAAGAATTCACAACGGTTCGTTCTATGCTCTTCCGCAGTCACCTCAGCTTTACAAACAGCTTTCAATGGTCGCCGGATTTGACAGGTACATGCAAATTGCCCGCTGTTTCCGTGACGAAGATCTCAGAGCCGACCGCCAGCCCGAATTTACACAGGTTGACGTAGAAATGAGCTTTGTTGATATGGAAGATGTACTGGAAATCGGCGAGGGATACATGAAACGTGTATTCAAAGAAGCACTCGGCGTAGACATCGTTACACCTCTTCCGAGACTGACATATAAAGAAGCCATGGAGCGTTACGGCTCCGATAAACCCGATACGAGATACGCAATGGAACTGTACGACCTTAGCGACATAGTTAAAGACTGCGGTTTCTCCGTCTTCACCTCGGCTATTGAAGCTAAGGGTAGCGTCAGAGCTATTACAGCGAAAAACGCCGTATCTGTACTGACAAGAAAAGAAATAGACAAACTCGTCGAAACCGCCAAAGGTATAGGCGGAAAAGGTCTTGCATGGATAAGACTTAACGAGGACGGAACAATGTCGTCGTCTTTCGCAAAATTCATGACAGACGACGAAATGAAAGCCATTCTCGAAAAAGGCGATGCGAAACCGGGCGACGTCGTACTTGTAGTTGCGGACGCTAAAAACAGTATTGTCTTTACCGTACTCGGTGCACTTCGTCAGATAATCGCAAAGAAACTCGATATAATCCCGAAAGACAAGTACAATCTTTTGTGGATCGTCGAATTCCCGTTCTTCGATTGGGACGAGGAACTCGGTCAGTTTGTCGCAATGCACCACCCGTTCACCGCACCGCTTGATGAATGTCTCGACTACCTCGAAACAGACAAAGCGAACGTCAGAGCGAAAGCCTACGACCTTGTACTTAACGGT
>CAZBXS010000161.1:0-3228 GCA_964495955.1 uncultured Faecalibacterium sp. | reverse complement strand
CGATGCCCTGTACAAGCTCGGTCTGACCGTTGCCGTCGATACCGGCGATACAGACGATTTCACCTGCCCGTACATTAAAACTGACGCCGTTGACGGCGTTTTTGCCTTTGTGCTTAGACGGTACAACGAGATTTTCGATTTCAAGTATATTTTCCTTGGGTACAGCCTCGTCTTTTTGTACTTCGAGCTGAACGGGTCTTCCGACCATCATCGTCGAAAGAGCCTCTTTTGTAGTCTCGTTTGTGTTGACCGTTCCGATGTACTTACCCTTTCGAAGTACGGTAACTCTGTCGGATACAGCCATTATTTCGTTGAGCTTGTGGGTGATAAAGAGGATAGATTTTCCCTCTTTTGCGAAATTACGCATGATCTCCATAAGTTCGTCGATTTCCTGTGGAGTGAGAACAGCCGTAGGTTCGTCGAAAATCAAAATTTCGTTATCTCTGTAGAGCATTTTGAGAATTTCGACCCTTTGCTGCATACCGACCGTAATGTCTTCGACTTTAGCGTCAAGGTCAACATTCAGTCCGTATTTTTCACTGAGTGCTTTAATTTTTTCTTTTGCTTCTTTTTTCTTTAAAAAGCCGAATTTTGTCGTTTCCGCACCGAGAATAATGTTGTCAAGTACCGTAAACACGTCAACAAGTTTGAAGTGCTGATGTACCATACCTATTCCGAGCGCAGTCGCTTCGTTCGGATTTTTGATGTCAACGACTTCACCGTTCTTTTTTATTTCACCCTTTTCAGCCTGATAAAGACCGAAAAGTACAGACATAAGCGTTGATTTTCCGGCGCCGTTTTCTCCCAAAAGCGCATGAATTTCGCCACGTCTGAGCTGAAGAGTGATGTCGTCGTTGGCAATAATGCCGGGGAACTCCTTGGTTATGTGGAGCATTTCGATAATGTAGTCACTGTTCATGGCATAACTCACTTTCTGAAATTCTGTCCGTCATTATAGCTGAAAGCTACAATTAAACAATTATATTTTATAGCAAAGTTCGTCAAAAATCAATATTTATCGCTATATTTATCGCTTGAAATAAAAATCCGCTTTTATTTTAAAGTACAGGTCAATGAGTTTGTAAACACTGACCTGTACAAAAAACAAAAAGCGAAGTTCGTTAAGCTGACGAGAGCCGAACCCAATACGGTTTTTTTAAGGCATATTTCCCTGAGTACTGCGTCAGAAATCCTCGCAAGGCGTTAGCCTTGCGAGGATTTCTTCCTTGCCTTGACGAAAATCTATCCTAAAAAACTGCTTCGCACCCAAAACGCAACAGTTTGCGTGCAATCGGGCATTTCTTTGCCGCAGGAATACTGACGTATTTCAAGGCAAAAAATGTTCGAGGGTGCGTGAAATGTTGCGTTTTGGGCGTATTGTGTTCGATTCTCGTCAGCTTAATTAAATTATCTTGATATTTGATGTCTGTATACGGCAGGGGAGACGCCGGAAAATTCTTTGAATATTCGGTTGAAGTGGCTGAGGCTGTCATAACCTAACGCATTTGAAATTTCAAGCGTCGAAAGATGCGTTGAATGCAAAAGGCGACAGGCGTTTTCACATTTGCAGTCACGAAGATATGAATTGACCGTCTTCCCTGTGTACTTTTTGAAGTAATCAATCATAACCGGAGGCGAAAAACCGCCCATGGAATAAACGTCTTTGGCTGTGATTGCGAGATTTTCGGGCGAGTGTATTTTTTCGAGAAGTTCGATAAACCACGGCGGATAGCTTGCACTGTTTACCGCACGGGAATTGCTTATAACGGTAAGAGCTTGCGTTATAAGCTCGCATATGAGAGTTATAGCTTGGTTCGGATTATCCCTGAGCATCAAGTTAAGCATACGGGCACGGCGAATGAAAAAGCCGAGTTCTTCCGATGAAAGCATCGTTTTAAGCTCTTTAGCTTCACACAGTTCTTCAAGCGATATTTTCAGAGCGTCGCATACTTTTCGAAGATGACTTTCCGTTACACAAAAGTTCATATGTACACACGAAAGATTGTCTTCCTGTATAAATTTGTGGAAATCGTTGGGTCTTATCATATAAAGAGTGCCTTTGTGAAGTTCCTCACGTTTTCCGTTAATTTCGTGTAATGTTCTGTTATCGGTTATTATAAAAAATTCATAGAAATCATGCATGTGCATTGAGGTACTTTCGTTTTGCCACCAGTGGAACGAAACCTCGTTATCTTTTAGGTCGGGACTGTTGTAATAATGAACAATACAGTCAATATTTGCCTGCCTATTTAAAATTTTTTGTGCAACATTATCCAAAATTTGTCACCTACCTTAATTTTCTTAGTTTTTACTATGATAACACAAAATATCCGAATATACAAGTATGAATTGCGATTATTTTATTTGAAACTTAAAAAAATCACCTATCTGTGTTAAAAAATAGCAAGAAAAATATATACGACTGTCGTATAATTAGAAAAGATAGGGGGAATTATATGAAGTTTACTCACCTTGTACCCAAGGAAAAAGAGGGTACATACTATACCGTTGACTTCGATGTACCGGAAAACGTCGAATCCATAACGGTCAAGTATGATTATTTGAGAGAAACCAAAGGCTTTTTGGGCGATCTTGTACCGACGAACACTATTGATATCGGTCTTATGGATCAGAACAGCCGTTTTTTAGGTTGGTCGGGCAGTGCAAAAAGCGAAATTACAGTCGGCGAATTTAATTCAAGTGCCGGATATCTTTCCGAGCCGATATGTCCGGGGAAATGGAAAATAATCGTCGGTGCGTATCACGTAATGCCACAGGGCGTCGAAGTTACATATGAAGTCGAATTCGGATACAAAGAAGAAAGACTTCTTTTCGGTGACCTTCACATTCATACGACCGCTTCCGACGGATTTTTCGACGCTTCCGAAATCGGTAAGAAAGCAAAAGAGCTGGGACTTGACTTTATCGGTTTGGCTAATCACAACAATTTCAGCGAAAACCTCAACTTGCCCCATATAGACGGACTTACATTTGTACCGGCTGTCGAATGGACGCACTACAAAGGTCATATGAATTTCTTCGGCGTCAAAGAGCCGTTTGAAAATTCGTTTATAGCTAACAGTGAAGATGAAATGCGTGAAATAATCGCCAACGCAAGAAAGCGTGGAGCGGTCATTTCCGTCAATCACCCGAAATGCTCGATTTGCCCGTACTTGTGGGAGGGCGAGGACTTCGATATGCTCGAAGTGTGGAACGGCCCGATGAGAC
>CAZBXS010000160.1:0-3244 GCA_964495955.1 uncultured Faecalibacterium sp. | reverse complement strand
AGACTCCACCGGTAACACCGGACTTTCAACGGGTGGAAGCGGAGACCTGTTGGCAGGACTTATCGCACGTTTTGTCGCACAGGGAATGTCCCCCGTCAGCGCTACGAGTGCCGCTGTATATATTCACGGTTATCTCGCCGAAACCGTCAGTGCTCAAAAGAGCATAAGAGGAATGTTGCCGAGCGATATGCTTTCGGAATTAGCTAAGGTTATGGCGGATTTTGAATGAGTGGCGAAGTGCTGAGAGGTGCCCGAACATTCGCTTAAAAACCGACAAGAAGATAAAATTACGCTACGAGCTAAAACTCACCCCGACAATATCACAAAGGACGGAAAATGAAATATTCTTGCCGAAGGTGATATTATGTCAAGTCCTAAACCGTACCGAAAAATTTCGCTTTTTCTTGTCGCAGTCACAATAATTTCTCTTTTCATGACGGCGTGTTCCGTTTCGACTGTTACAAGTTCCCCTGCTATAATAAAAAATTTCAAATGCGACGTATGCGTCACTTGCGGTGACAGAGAATATGTCTGTTTTTTGAAACGGGAAAACGAAGTTTCCACTCTCGAAGTCAAAGAACCTACGGAATTAGACGGCTTAGCGGTTGAATATACCGAAGGCATATACTCCGTCTCTTTTAAAGGCTTAAAAATGAGCATAGACGACAGCGAAGCTCAAATCACACGTCATTTTGCCGACGGATTGATGAAACTTATGGATAAAACTTTTACGCTTGAAGAAGGCTGTGCTACGGAAAAAGACGGCGTTTGGCTTTATGAAGGCGAAACTTCTTACGGCGATTTTGAATTGAGGTTCGACAAAGAAGGAAAAATTCTCAGCGCCGAAATCCCGTCGATAGACACCGAAATAAAATTCGAAAATTTCGAAGAACTCAAAACCGAATAAAAATATGACCTTGAAAGTTTTTACTCTCAAGGTCGTTTTTTTATTTCGTTGCCGATTTTATCAACTTTTCTATGTCGCTCGGACTGAAATTATATTTCTTATTACAAAAATGACAGCAAACTTCGGTATTTTCGTCCTGCGCCATTTCTTTAAGTGAGGCTATACCCGTTCCTATGAGCGCTTTTTCAACTCTCGAACGTGAACAGTTACATTTGTATTCGGGCGATGCAGTATCAAGTACGTCAAGTTCGAATTCGCTAAGTACATGACGGCATATTTCTTCGGGCGTCATTCCGTTTGACAGCATGGTCGTCACGGGTTCGATATCTTTTATACATCTTTCAACTGCGTCTATAGTGTCGTCCATAGCCGTCGGAAGAAGCTGTATTAAAAATCCGCCGGCATTTTTAATCGTTCTGTCTCTGTCGACAAGTACGCCCAACGCACAAACGGTCGGTATCTGTTCGCTTGTATAAAAGTATGAAGTTATATCTTCGGCTATTTCACCCGTCAAAATCGGTATTTGACCAATGTAGGGTTCTTTCATTCCGAGATCTTTTATAACCGTCAGTTCGCCGTCTGTTCCGACCGCACCGCTGACATCTAATTTTCCTTTTGAATTCAGCGGAAGTTCGACCGTCGGGTCTTGAACGTATCCTCTGACATTTCCCTGCCAGTCGGATACCGCCATGACCGTACCCGCAGGGCCGCCGCCTTTGAGCCTTAACGTGACACTGCAATCGTCGTTTTTAAGCGCCGCACCCATCATGCTCGCCGCCGTCAAAAGTCTTCCGAGTGCCGCACTCGTGACGGGTGAAGTCGAGTGTATTTTTCTCATTTCTTCGACTACGTCCGTTGAGTCTAACGCCGTCATGGTCAAGGTTCCGTCGACTGAAATGCATCTTACCGATTTTCCCATTTTTATCGCTCCTTTTTTGTACAGATAAAATTAAATCTTCTTTAGTATTCCCTTAAAAAAGCCGTTGGTCTGCTTGATTTTTTTACATACATAGACAGCTCGCTGTGTGTTTTTATCAACCGGTGTACGTGTGAATTCGTCATACACTCCGACAATCTCGAAACCGTATTTTTTAAGCCACATTTCGAGCACTTCCCTGTCGTATATGACCTCGTCGAAACTTTCTTCAAGCCTGTCGTACTTTCCGTTTTCATCGGGCGAAAACAGGTCTATATCTATATGTACGCTGTCAGTATCGGCATCGAGTGTATTTTGCCACACGCAGTAGACATCGTCGAGGTCGTATACGAAAGTGTTGTTAGCGAGTATTTCACGGTGTTTGTATCGTGTATTGACATCAAAGACAAACACGCCACCTTTTTCCATGAAAAGTCCGACTTTCTTTATCGCTTTTTTTACGCTGTCGGGGTCGGTAACATGGTTAAAACTGTCCAAAGCGCAAACGGCGCAGTTAATTGTCCCGTACAGGTCAAGTTCAGCCATGTCCTGACAAAGATACAATATATCAAGCTCTTTTTCATACGCTTTTTCACTCGCAAGTGAGAGCATTTCGGGCGAAATATCAACGCCGATGACCTCAAATCCACGAAGCGAAAAAAGCTCGCTTAAGTTGCCCGTACCGCAGGCAAGGTCAAGCAAAATCCCCTCACTGACACCGTTTTCAGAGAGGAGATCTGATATATAATCGCATCTTTTTTCATATTCGGCGTTATCGGTCAGCCTGTCGTAAAACTCGGCTAAATTACCGTAAGCTGTCATATTTTCGCCTCGCCGTCAACTTTCGAAAGACGGGAGAAAATTATTTCGTATCCCCCTGCCCCGTACTGCAACGAACGGTTTACACGGCTTATCGTGGCGGTTGCGGCACCGGTTTTGTTGACGATTTCCTGATAATTGCTTTCTTCTGAGAGCATTTTCGCAACTACCGCTCTTTGCGAAATTACTTTAAGTTCGGGTATTGTGCAAAGATCGGAGAGATATTTTGCGACTTCTTCTTTCGTTTGAAGCAACAAAATCGTCTCGTACAAAAAGTCCAAATTCTCGTCGTTAATTCCTGCCATTATGTTTCCTCCTGTTGTATAAGCATTGCAGTTAAATCCGAACCCGCCTAAAACGGCGTATTTTCGTCTCTTTACGGCTTAAATCCACTCGCAATGCGGAAGCCTGTCTTCCTGTCTTTGCACCGTAAATCCCTCGAAACTCCATCCGTTTTAGGTCGAAGAATTTGTTTTGAGGTAATCGGATGCAGATGCAAGGCAAAAGCGGAGCAAATCCTGACGGATTTGCGAGCATTTTAACGCAGCAGATGCGCCGAGGAGCCAAAACAAATCGGGTTTGGATTTGACTTCAATGCTTAT
>CAZBXS010000159.1:0-3258 GCA_964495955.1 uncultured Faecalibacterium sp. | reverse complement strand
CACCTGGGCGTCACTTAGCCTTTACAGACTAACGCAAGCGCAACGCCTTAGTGGACAATATGATTTCGCCCGGTTTAAAATCGGACATACTCCACGGAAATTCCCTACCCTAAAGGTAGCCACCTCCCGTATCATCGCATATCTATTGGGTGGTAAATGGGCATAATGGCATAGTACGCCCACTCACACGCCTTGTTATGATAACATTTTCTTTGGTAAAAGTCAACTATTTTTTGAAAAAAACTTTGTGAAAAACGCCGATTTTTTTATATTTTTTTACTGCCCCGAAAAAGCGTCAACATCTTGTGGTCGACGCTGTATTTTGACACAATTAAAACGCCGAAATTTTGAAAGCACAGGCGAATTTGTTCCGATTTTGAATTATAATCGTACACCGAAAGTCTGTACGCAGTCGCATGTACAACAAAAAAGAGGGAAATTTTTCGGCCAAATTAAATTTTTTTCAAAAAACACTTGCATTATTCCTATCTTTTATATATAATAGCTCTTGCAGTTTAATCTGCTGGTGTGGCTCAGTTGGTAGAGCAGCGCATTCGTAATGCGCAGGTCATCGGTTCGAGTCCGATCACCAGCTCCAAAAAGCACTTGCCTAACGGCAAGTGCTTTTTTAATTCCGCACCAACAATCCAAACATTGACTAACCAATCCCGATGTGATAAAATTACCTTACTATTCCAAGCGGTTTTCCGCAAGCGGAGGTAAAAATGAAAAATTTATCCGACCCCAATATAATTAAAGATGTAATGACACGTCACGGTTTCAGCTTTTCGAAATCGCTCGGTCAAAACTTTATCATCGACCCGAACGTCTGTCCGAGAATTGTCGAAGAAAGCGAAATCGACGAATGTACGGGTGTAATAGAAATCGGTACAGGTATAGGAGTTCTGACGGCGGAGATAGCCAAGAAAGCCGCCAAAGTCGTATGCATTGAGCTTGACGGCAGGCTCTTACCCGTACTCAAAGAAACGCTATCGGACTTCGATAACATAACCGTCATAAACGACGATGTACTCAAGGTCGATTTACACAAACTGATAGAAGAACATTTCGAGAATATGAAAGTTGCCGTATGTGCGAATTTGCCGTACTACATAACTTCGCCGATAATCATGACTTTGCTCGAAAGCAAACTCCCGATAGAGACGATAACCGTCATGGTACAAAAAGAGGCGGCGGACAGGCTTTGCGCCGAAGTCGGCTCAAGAAACGCAGGTGCGGTAACGGTTGCGGTAAACTACTACGCCGAAGCCGAGAAGCTGTTCAACGTTTCACGTGGTGCCTTCATGCCGTCGCCGAATGTCGACAGTGCGGTAATAAAACTGACGCTGAGGGAAAAACCGCCGATCGAAATTTCGGACGAAAAGAAGTTTTTCTCTGTCGTAAAATCCGCATTCGGTCAAAGGCGAAAGACGGCGTCAAATTCAATAAGCGCCGGAATGGGCATACCGAAAGCCGAAGTCATCGACGCACTCGAAAGAGCGGGTTTCTCGCCGAACGTACGGGCGGAAAACTTCACGATGGACGATTTTGAAAGGGTCAGCAGGGAACTGTAACTTAAATGTTGATTGGATTTTCGATTTTCGATCAAACAACATAACACTTTTTCCGCACCCACCCCACATTTTCCCCAAACCCCTTGATTATTTTTAAAAAGTGTGATATGCTTTAAGGCAGATATTATCGGACAGTATGAAACGGAGTGGAAACAATGATAGAACCTGTTGAAAAAAAGATCGGGCAGATAAACGCCCAGAAAAATAAAGCCCTCAAAAAGCAAAAAGAGGAAAACCTCGCCCGCTGGGGTTTTGACGGAAAGAAGAAAAGCAAAAACGATATTCCGCTGATACTTACCGACGAGGAATACGAGGCTATTCTCGAAGCGGACAAGCAGTACAGTGCTGTAGCGAAAACCGATAAAAATGTGCTCGCTCACATTCTCAACATCTTTGCGATCATCATGTTGGTCGTCGGATTTGTTGCCGGCTTTGTATTCTACCAAACATCAGCTGACCTCGGATTTGTACTTTTGACCGTCAGCATCGTTGCCGGAATTGCGGTATCACTGATTTTCTTCGGTCTTTCGGAAGCGATAAAACTCCTCCAACAGCTCGTCGACAGAGACTGATCACACTGACCTGTACAAACAAAAAACAAACAAAACACGCAAAAATTAACCCCGTAACGTTCTCGTTGCGGGGATTTGTTTTTCGTACATGCTATTTTACATCGTCTCGGTAGGTTATTTTTTTGTTGGCTCTGTCGCCTTCGACGATTGCCACCGGCTCGTTAAACTTGACAAAAATTGCACTGCAGTCGGTCATTTGCGATTTTTCGCTTTCGCTTAATTTTGAGTACAGGTGTAGGAGCTTTTGAGCCGAAAAGGTCTGCGGAGTTTGAACGTGGTACATTCTTTCACGTACAGGCACATTTTTCACAAAGCCGTTTTCACACTCGATGATCGTGTCGACCGCCGAAACGGCGGCAACCGCAGCACCGTAAATTTCAGCTTTTTCGATGCTGTCCGTTATAATCTTTTCGGTGACAAAAGGTCTGACTGCGTCGTGAGTTACGACAATTGTGCTACTGTCTATACCGAAATTATCGGCGATGTATTCGAGTGCACGCATTACGGTGTCGTTTCTCGTGTCCCCACCCGAAATGACGCAGACTTTTTCCATATCGGAAAGTTGCTCTTTGCACTCGCAGATCCAATCAGGCGGACAAGCTACGACGGTTTTTGATATCCTTTCTATACTTTCGAATACGCCTGCCGTCTTTCTCAATATGCTTTCGCCGTCGATTTCCACAAGCTGTTTGGGCTTTCCCGCACCGAAGCGAGTGCCGATACCGCCCGCCGCAATTATCGCATAAACCATGGTACTGTCTCCTTTGCCATATGGGGTGAGTTGATTGTGTGATTGAATGTGTTTGTAACACTTGTTTAGCGATATTATACTCCCGTCGGTTTACGATGTCAAATAAGATGTTCGATGTACCGATTTCAGCTTGTGCGGTTGTGGGTCAGGACACGCTAACGGCTAAAAGCGTCCGCCGTCTCTTAACCCATAGCTACCTGCAGGGAACACCGACTTGAATTCTATATCCGACTTTCTACATCCGGCGACGAACTCGTGCACCGTCTCAGACAGTTCGCTTCGCTCACGCCTTCGAGGTACGTCGTGCGTCGCCCGCACGCCTTCGGCGTGCGGTTCTCCCCCCCCAACCATCAAATCGGCA